>CANQZB010000008.1 GCA_947628195.1 uncultured Clostridia bacterium
AATTGGAGGCACCAACCAGACTCGAACTGGTGATGAGGGTTTTGCAGACCCTGGCCTTACCACTTGGCGATGGTGCCACTTCGTGCAATCTCCGCTATGGCCAATTTGTTAACAAATACGCAAATGCTGGCCGAGGGCTCGATTGCTTCTTTTTGCAACTTTACTATTATATATGAAAATATTAAAAATTGCAACATATTTTTAAAATTTTTTTTAAAATGTTCAAATTAATTTACATTAAAGCAATCTTCAATGGCAAAATAGCAGTTTCTTAATTTTTTGTTGTATCTTGTAAAATAATCTAAACCAATCATGAGAGAAAAGACGGTTTTTTTGTCATTTTTATCGCTTGCGGAGTATAGGGCGTTTAAAAGCATTGTAAACTCTTCTTTATCAGACATTTTTAATTTGTAATTGTCCAAATCGGCAAGAATTAGTTTAATTTGGCCCTTAATTTTATTGTAGTAATTGTTTTGATATTCGTTCGTGTCAACTATAATATGGCGTTTTGAATAAGTGTTATTAATTGCCTCTTTAAATGGAATAATTACCGCGTTGGCAAAATTTTGAAATTCGTTACCCGAAGTTTCGTTAGGCTTTAAAAAATATTTACCAATAAAATCATAAAATTTAATTATTTTGTTATCAAATCTGTATAGCAGGTTAAAAACGTAAGCAATAATTTGCATATCGTCAGTGGGCAGAACAATTTGCATATTGTTTTCTTCATCAATAATTGAGTTTTTAAAATTTTTGTCAAAATCGTAATTTTTTAAAGCAGAGGAAACAATATCTGCCAATTTTTCATCATTTGAAATCAATTTCATTAAAGATGTAAGTTTAACATCGGCAAGAATATATCTGCCAGCAATAAAATCATCACACGCAGAATTAAAAGGTATCAATTCTTGAACAACACTCATAACCACTCCTATTGTTATTATAACACATTAAAAATTTTAAGGCAACTATTATTATTAAAATTAGATGGCAAAAGATTTGCCTTTTATTTATTTTTATTATATAATCAAAATAGAGGAAATAATATGGCGGGATTTGTGTCAAATAGCACTATTGATAAATTAATTTTATTATATGTATTAGATAAAATGGAAATGGCGTTAACCGAAAATTCCATTTTGGAAATTTGTTCCAGTCAAAACAACTGGCTTAATTGGATGGACTGCAAAGAGCTTTTGGCACAACTGTTGGCATCTAAATTGGTTTACAAGCCAGATAGTGATAGTGCGGAAACAAGATATACCATCACTCCAAGCGGTAGGGGTTGCATTTCGGATTTTTACACCAGAATCCCTAAAAGTATAAGGGATAATATTGATGTCTACACATCTTCAAACAAAATGTACTATAAGCGAAATCAGGAATATGTTTCTAAAAGTTACAAAAATGATGATGGAAGTTACACAATTGAATTAAAAATTTTAGAGCCGGAAACCGCAAATGCCAATTTCTTAATTAGAATAAAAATTGACAGTAGGGATACCGCAATGAATGCTTGTAAGAAATGGACGGAATTAGCACCGCAAATTTTTGAACAAATTTACACAAAAATTATAGAATAAAAAAGGCGAAATCGCCTTTTTTAATATATGCTGTTATATTCTTGAACTTCTTTCATAATTTTAATTTCTGTGGTTATGTGGTAAACGCTATTCAATCCGGCGGTGGTAACCAATAACATTATAGGCAGATAGAACGAGATGGTAGAGTAATAAATATATTCCAAAATGCCATAAGTTAAACCGGATACTAGCGCCAACGCCATAATTAAGGTTATAAATCTTGTTAAATGTGAATACATCTTAACAAAACTTCCTTTTTTAGTGTCAGAAACAACGGTTACATTTTTCACAGACTTCCCATGATGTTTAATGCTGTTAATAATGTTAATGCCTCTGTATGCGTAAGTTAACGCAACCAAAACAAACAACAAGCACATTAACAGAGCAATTATTCCCACCAAAGTTTTGGTTTGTGTTAGCGTGTTTAAGGAAAAATCCCTTAAAATAAACGCGAATTGCCAAGCAAAAGCAAAGGCAAACAAGGCTAGAAAAATAAACCTAAAAACAATATCTTTTTTTATCATAGGAATGTCTTTATTATGATATTCATATCTTCTTGTAGTCATCTCTTAACCTCTGATTCTATTTTATAAATTATAAAACAGCTTGTCAAACGATTTTATCCTATTTAAGAAATATTAATGCAAGTGGTATTGTGATTAACAAGCACAACAAGGCTTGCGTGGTTTTTTGAACAATCATTGTTTTTTTTGAAATGTTTAATTTTGCAAGGAAGGAAAGGGATTGTAAAAGTATGCTAACCCCGCCAAACGCAATTAAAGTGCTGGATATAATGGCTTTAACAGATAAAGGAATTGTAATATTAGATAGGTCAATAATGCCACGAGTCATTTCAATAGTTCCTTCAAAGCAAGAAAGGGCAATGTTGTAATCACATTTAAATATTTTGCTTGCAATAATCGCCAAAAAATTCAAAATTTTAAGATTTTTTAGCATATCAATCAGCAAAAAACTAACAACTATGAATCCGCACACCATTAATATGGATTGAATTGCATCAAAAACACTGTCCAACAACAAATTTTCGTTATGAGGCTTGCCTGCGAACTCAAATTTTTCATAAGATTTTTCTTTTCCTCTATAAATAAGCCCATTTAATAAACTTGCCAAAATGTTGGCAATAAGAATAATTAAACCGGCTTTGTATGAATGTAAAATTCCAACGCCAACGCTTCCCACAATAAACATTGGGCCACTTACAGAACAAAAGGAAAGCATTTTTTTTGCCTCTTTGTTGTTAATTCTGCACAAATCGTACATATTTGATATTAATTTTGCGCCCATAGGGTAGCCAGATAAAATTGATAAAAAATAAATTAAACTGCTGTTTCGCGTGTGGTAAAGTTTGTAAAAGAACTTGTCCATTACATTCGTTTTAACTTCAACAAGATTAACAATAATTCTAGTTATAATAAAAAATGGGAACATCGCCGGCAAAAGTTTAAATGCCCAAACTGAAATGGCGTTCATGGCAGATTTTGTATAAATTGCCGGATTACAAACAAAAATAATACATATAAATAATAAAAATAAAATTATTAATTTATTTGATTTTAGTTTTTTTATCATATATAATATAATTGTTAAAAAGAGGAATTATGAAACAATTTGCATTAGTTTTGGGTGGTGGCGCAGCAAAAGGTTATGCGCATATTGGCTTTATAAAAGTGTTGGAGGAAAATGGCTTAAAGCCTAATTTAATTGTTGGCACTTCAATGGGTGCTTTGGTTGGCGGAGTGTATTCTTTGGGTAGAACGGCTAAACAGATGCAAGAACTTGCAGAAAAAGTTAACGGAATTGGCACCTTTAGCCTGTATTCAACCTTGTTTAAAGATAATTTGTTAAACATAAGCAAAATTAAGAAAATTTTAGCAAACGAATTTGGCGAAACAACGCATGAACAAACTCCTATAAAATTCGTTTCTGTGGCAACCGAACTAAACACCGGCAAAGAAAAACATTTTGATTCAGGCAGGGTTTATGATAGCGTAATGGCAAGCATAGCCATGCCAGCGGTTTTCCCAAGAGTTAAAATGGGTGAAAATTATTATTGCGATGGTGGGCTGTTAAACAATTTGCCAGAAGATGTTGCGCGTGAGATTTTGCCAAATGGCGTTATTATTTCAGTAGATGTTATAGGCGAATACGAAAAAAATGTTGAAAAAATAAAACTTAAAACTCTTGAAACAATATTAAATGCTAGCACTTTGATGACGTCAAATGTTGTTAAAAGCAAGCCGGTTTATGCTGATTTGCGCATAACAATTACCCAGCCCAACATAAGTCAGCTAGATTTTAGTGCTAAGTCTGCAAATAAATCAATAAGAAAAGGCGTAAACATTGGCCATCATTTTATAAAAGAAATAAAACAATTGTTAGAGTAAATATGGATATTTTAAATAAAATTTTAAATCAATCAAAAAAGATAAGGGCAACAATACTTTTGCCAGAAGCAAACCTAGATAAAAGGGTAAACTCTGCGTGCAAATTTTTATTGAAAGAAAATCTTTGTAAAATAGTTGTTTTAGGCAGTAAAAAGCAGTTTGATAAAGATTTTTTAAACCCAAATTGCACAATAATAGATGCGTCCGAATTCAAGGATTTGAACAAATTTGCCAATCAATTATATGAACTTAGAAAATCCAAAGGCTTAACATTAAAGGAAGCACAAGATTTAATTAAAACGCCCGAGTATTTTTCAGTTATGTTATTAAAAAACGGATATGCCGATGGTATGGTTGCCGGCGCGAAATGGACAACTGCCAACACACTTAGGCCGGCCTTGCAAATTATTAAATGCAAGCCTAACAAAAGTTTGGTAACTGGCGTAATGTTAATGGTTAAAAAGGATACCAATCCGCTTATTTTTGCAGATATTTCATTAATTGAAAATCCAACTAGTGAGCAATTGGCAGAAATTGCTATTTCATCTGCAGAATTATATGAAAAATTGATAGGTAAAACGCCTAAAACTGCCTTGCTTAGCTATTCAACCAAAGGCAGTGCCCAAGGCGAATTGGTAGATAAAGTTAAAAGCGCGGTGCAAATTGCGCAGTTGAAAAGTAAATTTTTAATAGATGGCGAAATGCAAGTGGATTGCGCATTAGATGAGCAAACTGCAAAAGTTAAGGGCTTGGGCAAATCCAAAATTGCGGGGCGGGCAAATGTGCTGGTTTTCCCTGATTTAAATGCCGGCAATATTGGTTATAAACTTGTGGCACGTTTAGGGGGATACACCGCCATTGGCCCAATTATGCTAAATTTTAATAAACCGGTTAATGATTTAAGCCGTGGGTGCACGGTTGATGAAATTGTTAATACAGTGCTAATAACAAAATTGTTAATTTAAAAAGAATGCAAATTATGTATTCTTTTTTGTTAAAATATTTTGATTTGATTTTTGTTTATGTTACAATTTAAATCGTAAAGGAGAAATTATGAAAGTTTTAGTTATTAATTCGGGTAGCAGTAGTTTAAAAGCACAATTGATGGAAACATCAAATGGCAAAGTGCTTGCAAAAGCATATTGCCAACGCATTGGGCTGGAAAAGCCGTTTATGGACTTCAAAACTGACGAAAAGCATGTTATAGAAGCCCCAATGCCAACCCACAAGGAGGCTTTTCAGCTTGTTTTTAACACATTAACCGACAAAAATTTGGGCGTTATTAAATCGTTAGATGAAATTAAAGCAATAGGGCACAGACTGGTAAATTTTGGAGAAAAATACAATAAATCTATAGTTGTTGATAAACGCGTGGCAAAAGACCTTGAAAAATATATTCATTTTGCTCCGCTTCACAATCCACCTGCGCTTTTGGGCATTAACATTTGTATGGAACTGATGCCAAAGGTTAAGAATGTTGCTGTGTTTGATACATCGTTTCATTCCACAATGCCAGAAAAAGCATTTATGTATGCAATCCCTTATGAATTATATGCAAAAAACAAAATCCGTAGATATGGCGCACACGGCACAAGCCACCGTTACATTGCATTAAAATGCAAGCAACTTTTTGGTTCATTAAAAGGCAAAAAAATTATATCTTGCCACATCGGTTCGGGCAGTAGCATCTGCGCAATTAAAGATGGCGTTTGTATAGACACATCTATGGGTTACACTCCGCTTGCGGGCGTGGTTATGGGCACTCGCTCGGGGGATATTGACCCTTCTGTTGTTAAAGAAATTATGGATGTTAAAGGCATTGATGCAAATAAGGCTATTCAGTTGTTGAATAAAGAGAGCGGTTTGCTAGGCATTTCTGGCAAATATAGCGATTTACGCGATATTGATGATAATTTAGATAATCCTCGTGTAAAACTTGCTTTTGATATGCTTGTATATTCAATAAAGAAATATATTGGTGCGTATGCTTCAATTATGAATGGTGTAGATTATATTATTTTTACAGCCGGCGTTGGCGAAAATGACGCATTGGTGCGCGAAGCCGTTTGCAAGGATATGGAATATTTGGGCGTGGAATTTGACAGCAAATTGAATAAAACTGCGCCTCGTGGCACAATTCAAGAATTTAGCAAAAAGAATAGCCGTGTTAAAGTTTACCGCATCCCAACCGATGAAGAGTACATGATTGCAATGGACACTGCCAATTTGGTAAAATAAAATAATAAAAAAGAAGGCGTTTTGCCTTCTTTTTTACACACCAGAATAGAAAGTTTTTTAGCTTGCTACTAATTTAATGCCGTTTGTGTCGCGCCCTGGCCGTTATCTCTATCATAAAGCCGTTCATCAAAACCATCTTCGCCCAAAGTTACTTTCATAACTTTGCCGTTAAGATAGTCAAAAGAATTGGTGAGTTTTAGAATTTTAAATAAATTTTTAAAAACTAGTTGACACAAAGTTTAATATTTGTTATACTAATCACGATTTTGTCGGGTGTTGGCAAACGGGTTGTACATTGCGCCTGTTGGCAACACAATATATAGGAGGTAAAAATGGCTGTTCCAAAAGGAAAAGTGTCTAAAGCTAGGCGAGATAAACGCCGTGCCAACTGGAAAGCTGCTGTTCCTACACTAGTAGAATGCCCACATTGCCATGAAAAGAAAGTGGCTCATCAAGTTTGTAAAAATTGTGGATATTATGATGGCGAGCAAGTTGTTAACTTAGACGAGAAAAAGACAAAATAATTAAAGGAGGGTTTAACCCCTCTTTTTTAATGAAAACATAATCTAAAAAAATAAATTGACAATTTAAGAGTTTATGTTATAATAAAAATATGACAATAGAAGAAGTTAAAGAATTTATAAATAAAAACATGGCACTTAAAGTTGTGTTAAGCGATAAATTGTCTGGCGAATACAACAAAATTATTTTGCGCCCGATTGAGCTTAAAGGCAAACAAATTTATCAAATAGAAAGATACACAAAAACGCAAGTTTTTCATGCAAACTTGCCATATTTTGAGGCGGTTAATAGCCTAAACATAGAAGCTTTTAAGCAAATTTTATTAGAAACAGCCGGCAAAACTTATGTGTTTTCAATAGCAAAAAACGGCTATAAAATGAAGGCGCATAACAACGATTTAACTTCAAAAATAGAAGCACACAATAAAGTAAAAAATTATTTAATTAACGAAGGGGAAGATATTCCCATTATGCGTGAACTTGGCATTTTCACAAAAGAAAACAAAATTGCTACCTCTATGTACGATAAATTTAAACAAATTAATAGGTTTGTAGAAATTATCGATGACGAATTTAAGGCTTCAAACTTAAAAGAAATTACAATTTTGGATTTTGGCTCGGGCAAAAGTTATTTAACATTTTTAATTTATCATTATTTTGTAAACATTAAAAAAGCAAAAGTTAATATTATTGGCTATGATATAAAAAAGGATGTTGTAGAAAATTGCAACAATTTAGTAAAAAAATATAATTTAACTGGCATCAATTTTGTTGTTAGCGATGTTAGTAAAGATAAATTGTATGAAGGCAAAATCGATATGGTGGTTAGCCTTCACGCGTGCGATACGGCAACGGATTACGCCTTAAATTTTGCAATAAAAAATAAAGCAAAATACATTTTTCCGTTCCGTGTTGCCAGCATGAAATAAATCTTTCAATAAAAAAGGGTGGGGATTTTGACATCCTTTTAAATGATGGTTTATTAAAAGAAAGGTTTTCTGCCTTGCTTACAGATGGCATCCGCGCCGAGATTTTGCGTGCTTGCGGATACTCGGTTGACGTTATAGAATTTGTAGATTTTTCCCATTCGCCAAAAAATATTATGTTAAGATGCAAGTTAACAAAACAGCAAAAAAATTTGGAAAATGTTAAAAATTTAATCAAAAAATACAATTTTTCGCAAAAATTGTACGATTTAACGGAAAAAATTTAAAAATTTTCAAAATTTTTATGATTTATTAAGAATAAAAGTAAGCGTTAAATTATTTTACTTTTATTTTTATTTATTGTAAAATAAATATATTATTAAAAACATATTGCAGATTTTGTTAAGCGAATTGACAAGAATTAAAAGGAGAAAGAATGAAAATTGTAGTTGATGCTTTTGGTGGAGATTTTGCACCGCAGGAAATTGTTGCTGGTGCTGTTAAGGCTTTGCAAGCAAACGAAAAATTAAATATAGTTTTGGTGGGAGATAAAGACAAAATAACGGAAATATTAGAGTCCCTTGTTTTTGTTAGCGATAGGCTGGAAATTGTGCATGCGCCCGATGTTGTTACAATGAACGATGTACCAACTGTAGCAATCCGCACAAAAAAAACTTCCAGCATTGTTGTGGCGTATGATTATTTAAAAAATAATGACGATGCAAAGGCTTTGGTTAGTGCGGGAAGCACGGGCGCAACTCTAACAGGTGCCGTGTTAAAATTGGGGCGTATTCAAGGCATTTCGCGCCCAGCATTAGCACCAATTTTGCCAACCGTAAACGATAGGGGAGTAATGCTGTTGGATTCTGGCGCAAACGCCGAGTGTAAGGCAGAAAATTTACTGCATTTTGCCATTATGGGCAACGAATATATGAAGGCTGTTGGAATAAAAAATCCGCGCATAGCCTTGTTAAACATTGGCGTGGAGGAAGAAAAAGGTAGCGAGATGATTAAAGAAGCCTATCAGTTGCTAAAAAATTCCAACCTTAATTTCGTTGGCAACATTGAGGCGCGAGATATACTTCGTGGCAGTGTTGACGTTGTTGTGTGCGATGGCTTTTCCGGCAACATCGCGTTAAAAACAATTGAGGGCGTTGCTGAAGTGCTTTTCGGCGAACTTAAAGATACAGTTAAATCATCTTTCCGCGCAAAAATAGGCGGTTTGTTCCTCAAAAAGAGCCTTAAAAGCATAAAATCAAAATATGATTATCAAAAACTGGGCGGTGCACCAATGTTGGGTGTTTCCAAAATTGTTTTAAAATGCCATGGCAACAGCAAGGCAGAAACAATAGCAAAAACTATTGAACAAGCATATACTTTGGCGGAAAATAAAATGATTGAAAAGGTAAGTAAAGCAGTTGAAAAAATTTAAAACAAACTCATTTTTAGAATTATTTAATAAATGCAGTGAAGAATATAGAAATTTGGCCTTCACTCATTCTTCTTATGCGCACGAACATAACTTAGAAAGTAACGAGCGTGTGGAGTTTTTAGGGGATACAGTTCTATCCACAATAGTAAGTGATTATTTATTTAAGCACGAACATCAAAACGAAGGCAAAATGAGCAAAATTCGCGCCAATTTTGTGTGTACAGAAAGTTTAAGCGAAGTTGCAAAAACGCTAAATATAGAGCCAAGAATTAAACTCGGCCACAGTTTTAAAGATAAAATTTCCAACGCAATTTTGGCAGACACAGTTGAAAGTATGATTGGTGTTATGTATTTAACTTTTGGCATGCCGTCAATTAGCACAGCTGTGTTAGAAGTCTTGCAAGTAAAGGAAAAATTAAAAAATGGCGTTAAACAAATAGATTATAAATCCAATTTGCAAGAATATTGCCAAAAACAAAAACTTAAACTAGATTATAAGGTGGAAAAATATCCGCTAGAAAATGGGCAGGAAAATTTTAGAGCATCCGTTTTTGTTAATGATGAATTTTTAGCCTACGGCAATGGCTCAACCAAGCGTGAAGCAGAGCAAAACGCCGCCCACTTGGCAATGGAAAAATTAAATAAGGAGAGTTAATGAATAAAGTAGTTTTAGTAACAGGCGCTTCGCGTGGAATTGGCCGCGCAACAGCAATTAAATTTGCTAGTTCTGGCTATGATGTAATTATTAATTATATAGATAATGAGCGAGATGTTTTTCATAAACCAAACATAGATAATGAAAAGGACGCCCATAATTTAAAAAAATATATTGAACAAAATTATAATGTTAAAGCAACCACAATTTTAGCGGATGTTTCTAACGAAAAAGAAGTTAAAAATATGTTTGAAATAATCAAAAAGAATTATGGCAAATTGGATGCACTTGTTAACAATGCTGGCATAGTTTTTGATAGGGATTTTAGCGCTATAAAAATTGATGAAATGCAACGCACATTAAATGTTAATGTTGTTGGCGCATTTATTGTTGCAAGAGAAGCAGGCAAAATTTTAAATAAAGGTGGAACAATTGTAAATGTATCATCAACAAACGGTACAAAAACAATTTCGCCAGAATGTTTAGATTACAACATTTCAAAAGTTGGTTTGCAAAGTTTAACAAGAGATTTAGCATTTTATTATAAGCCAAACATAAGGGTTAATGCAATAGCAATCGGTTGGGCAGATACTTCGCTTAATTATGGATTGCCAAAAGATTATATAGATGAAGAAAATGCGCGTATTTTTATTAATCGTTTTGCTAAGCCGGAAGAAATTGCAAACACAATTTACTTTTTATCAAATTCTGAATCTTCATATATAAACGGAGAAATTATAAATATTGATGGTGGATATTGTTAAATAATTAACTAAAATTAATAAAAAACTTTAAATTCACTTGACAAATTTAAAATTAGATATATAATATAAACAAATTAAGGAGTTATTATGTTATTTGAACCACCAATTGATTTATTAGTAAAACAAACAGGTTGCCGTTACGCTGCAGCTATAATTGTAGGCGCTAGGGCAAAAGAACTTATGAGCAAAATTTCCGCTTCACTAAATGGGAACTCTAACTTGGCAATTAACTATGCGGCAGAAGAAGTTGCACGCGGTGAAGTTGTTGGCTCAAAGTCTTAATAGATGTACGCACAAGTTGTTGTAGATATTCAAAATGATGCAGTGGATAGAGTGTTTGACTATCTTGCTTTAAACAACACTAAAATTGGCATGCGCGTTTTAGTGCCTTTTGCCGGGCGCACTGTTTTGGGCTATGTGCTGGGGTTAAGCGAATCGTCTAATTTTGATGCTAGCAAAATTAAACCCATAAAACAGCATTTGGATGAAGAACCCAAAATTAAGCCGGAAATTTTAGAGTTGTGTAAGTTTATGTCAAAACACTTTTTTTTGCGTTTAAGTGACTGCATAAGGCTTGCCTTGCCATCTTGCGTTAGGCTGGATAGCGAGCGCGCGCAACTTAATTACACTTGCACTCTTATTTTTGATATAGAAACCGCAATAAATATGATAGGCAAACGCGCTAAAAGCCAACTAAGCGTTGTTGCATTTTTAAGCGAACAGGGGGAAGCAAATTATTTAAAATTAGTTGAACTTTTTGGGCGTTCTAGTGTAAATGCGGTTATAGAAAAGGGAATTGTATCAAAAACCGCTATACGCATTATGCGCAAACCTGAAATAGAACAAACTCATGCAGAAAGGCACATTTTAACAAAAGCGCAAGATAATGCAGTTAAACAGATTTGCAATAATAATTCCACCTTTTTATTGCACGGAGTAACGGGCAGTGGGAAAACTGAAATATATATGTCGGTTATTGAAAAGGCTTTAAGCGAAAATAAAACCGCCATTATGTTAGTGCCGGAAATATCCTTAACTCCGCAGATGATGAATCGATTTAACTCTCGCTTTCCGGGGATGGTTGCCGTTTTGCATAGCGGTTTAAGTGAGGGTGAAAGATTTGACGAATGGGAACGCATTTTTTCTGGCGAAGCGCAATAATTATTGATGAAGAGCACGATAGTTCTTATGTAAGTGAAACCAACCCAAGATATTTCACGCACGAAGTTGCAGAATTTAGGACAAGATATAACAAATGTCCGCTGGTTTTGGGCAGTGCTACACCAAGTTTGGAAAGCTTTAAAAAGGCTCAAGATGGCGAATATAAGCTTATTAGTTTAACCGAGCGTGTTAACAACCTTGAAATGCCCAAAATTGAAATTGTGGATATGATAAACGAAGTGCTTGACGGAAACACTTCACCTTACAGCAAAAAATTAATTGCAAAACTAGACGAGTGCATTAAGAATAAAAAACAAGCCATTTTATTCATAAACAGGCGCGGTTTTGCCTCATTTGTTATGTGCCGGCAGTGCGGTTATAGGGCAAAATGCGATGATTGCGAAGTCAGCCTTGTGTATCATAAAGAAGATAATCAGTTAAAATGCCATTTTTGTGGCAAAAGATATAGGGCTTTAACGAATTGCCCAAACTGTAACAGCACAAATATTAAATATGGCGCACTTGGCACAGAGCGCGTGTGCAACGATTTAAAAAAGATGTTCCCAGATGTGCCAATTTTTAGAATGGATAACGACACAACTCGTGGCAAAAACGGGCATAAACACATATTGGAACAGTTTGCTACCACTAGTCCAAGCATACTTGTTGGTACGCAAATGATAGCCAAAGGGCATGATTATCCGCTTGTTTCTTTTGTTGGAATTTTAGATGCGGATGTTAGCCTATATAATAGCGATTTTAAATCGAACGAACGCACTTTCCAACTTGTAACCCAAGTGGCAGGCAGGGCAGGTCGCGCAAATAACGACGGCTATGTTGTGCTTCAAACCTATGCACCAAAACATTATGTTTATCGCTTTGCCACCAACTATGATTACAACAGTTTCTTTGAAAAGGAAATTAATTTAAGGCAAACAACCGGCTTTCCACCATATAGCACAATTGTGCGCATTCTAGTAAGCAGTGTAAGTGATAATAGAGCAATAGAAGTAACCAAAAAACTCTACGATAACGCCCTTAAACTAAAACAAAAATACGGCAAACAAATTTTATTTATGCAAGCCATGCCAAGCCCCGTAAAACGCATTCAAACTAAATATCGCTATCAAATTTTAACGCGTTTTACTCCAAGCGAGGATATTACAAACGACCTTTTTACAATAGCCGATGTAATAGAAAAGGACGTTTCAATTTTTGTTGAAATTAACCCAAATAATTTAAGATAAGTGGCACACGCCACTTTTTTTAATTTTAATTTATTGACAATAAGTTGAATCTATGTTAAAATTAGTTAATTATAAGTAATAATTAAAGGAGATTTTATGGCAATAAGAGAAATTGTGCCTTACACGGATAAATTTATTAGGAAACAGAGCAAACCTGTGTCAGTTTTTGATGATAAACTTGCCGAACTATTGGACGATATGTGGGAAACCTTGCTTTCTGTAAACGGCGCTGGGCTTAGCGCGGTGCAAGTTGGCGTTTTAAAGCGTGTTTTTATACTTAACATTAACAATATGCGCATTGAATTTGTTAATCCAACCATAATTAAAAAGAGTGGAGAGCAGTGCAAGGAAGAAGGTTGCCTAAGCGTTGCCGGGCAATACAATTATGTAAAGCGCCCACAATGCGTAACAGTTGTGGCCTATGATAGATTTGGCAATAAATTTACTCTAACTTGTGAGGATTGGACTGCCGTTTGTGTCTGCCATGAATGTGACCACCTAGATGGCATTTTGTTTATAGATAAAATTTGTGAGCCTCCAAAAGGAGAAAGATAGTGAAAATAGTATTTTTGGGTTCTAACGAATTTAGCCTAAACATATTGCGCGGGTTAATTGAAATGGGGCAAGAGATTGTTGGTGTTGTTATGCAACCGGATAAAGTTAATGCAAGGAACAACAAAGTGATTTTTTCTCCTTTAAAAAAGTTTTGCCTAGAAAATGATATAAAATTATTTCAATTTGTTAAGTTAAATTTAGAAGGCGAACAACCCTTAAAAGAATTAAATGCGGACTTATTTATAACTGCAAGTTATGGGCAAATTATAAAACAAAATATTTTAGATATTCCCAAATTTGCAACCATAAACGTGCACACAAGTCTGCTTCCAAAATATCGCGGTTCAGCACCAGTTCAGTACGCAATTCTAAAAGGCGAAAAGGTTACCGGCGTAACTATTATGAAAACAGAATTAGGGTTGGATACGGGCGATATTTACTTGCAAAAGCAAATTGCTATTTTAGATGATGATACAACATCTAGTATGTTTTTAAAACTATCTACACTTGCAATAGAGTGCTTGAAAGAATTTTTTAATAATTTTGATTACTACATCAATCACCACACAAAGCAAGATGAAAGCCAAGCCAGTTACTTCCCAATGATAAAAAAGGAAGACTATTTACTGAACTTTAATTCGTTGGAAGATGAACTAATAAACAAGGTCCGCGCGCTGGAAGATTGTTATTTTGTTTATAACGGAATGCGTTATAAAGTTTCAAAAATGATTAAGTCTAACCTAAATGGAGAAGTGGGCGAAATCCTTGCTTGTTCAAGCAAAACGGGGCTTGTTATAGGTTGCAAATATGGGGCTGTTGAAATTGTAACAATTCAGCCAGAGGGCAAACAACAAATGCCCGCCAAAGCCTACATGAATGCCAACAAGTTTAAACTTGGGGATAAAATTTAGATGAAAATTTTAAGCGATTTTAGTTTAGATGAATTAAAAAAAGAGTTGGCAGATTTACCCGCATTTCGTGCCAAACAAGTTTTTGATGCCATAATGCAGGCAAAGGATTATGATGAACTAAAAATCCCTAAAAAAGATATAGAAACATTAAAACAAAATTACATTTTAAAGCCGGTTGAAATTTTTAAAACGCTAACAAGTATGGATGGCACAAAAAAATATTTGCTTAAATTAGCCGATAACAACATTGTTGAATGCGTCTATTTAAAGCAAAATTATGGCAACACAATTTGCATGTCCACCCAAGTTGGTTGCAAAATGGGGTGCAAGTTTTGCGCATCCACATTAAATGGGTGCGTTAGAAATTTATCTGCGGGCGAAATGCTTTCCGCAATAGCGGTGGTTAATGCGGATAACGGCAAGTGCAACGAGCGTAACTTCACAAACATTGTGCTTATGGGCAGTGGGGAGCCGTTTGATAATTACGATAATGTTGTTAAATGGCTTGAACTTATTACAGATAAAGCCGGTTTTAATGTTAGCGAACGCAACATTTCTCTTTCCACTTGCGGGTTGGTTGATAAAATATATGAGTTTGCAAAACTTAAATTTAACATAACACTTTGCTTATCTTTGCATGCCACAACGGATGAAACACGCAAAACAATTATGCCAATAGCCAATCGCTACACAATTAAGGAAACTGTTGATGCACTTAATTTCTATGTTGGAGAAAACAAAAGGCGTGTTGTGTTTGAATACTGCTTAATTAAGGATGTAAACAATTCGCCTGCTGACATTCTGCGTTTAAAAGACCTAACAAAAGGTTTAAACTGCCATGTTAATGTAATATGCCTAAACCCAAACGGCGGGTCGTTAAAAGCAACCACCAAAGCTGAAG
>CANQZB010000009.1 GCA_947628195.1 uncultured Clostridia bacterium
CCAAAGTATAGCCATCTTCATCATCTTCGGTTACATAAATAACTTCCAAATTCATAACAACCATGCCTTCTGGAATTTCTTTAAACAAACCTATTAGCACATCGGCATCGTTAAATGGCGCAAAGCTATGAATTATTATTTTTCGCCCGTTGCCATCAAACAAATTAAAGTTAACTTCCATAGGGGTATATTGATATAAATTTAAATCGTTTCCTAGAATATATGCACGATCGCCAGAAGCCATGTTTAAGAAATCTTCTTCATTTTTAATAACATCAGGCTGTAAGAACGGTGCAACATCGTTGAACGAAAGGTTATATGTGTACTCATATTCCATATAAGTGTACCCATCCTCAACAGTTGGCGCAATCTGCCAGTTGTTTTCTTCTAATTTTAAATAGAATTTTAAAATTAATTTATCCGATGCATATATGCTGTTTACTAATAATTTGTTGCCAGTTAAAGTTATGTTTGAATTTTCGTTTTTATCTAATTTTAAATAAGCATTGCTGTTATTAGTGTTAATAGTTTCCAACATGTTGTAAACACCAACTAAATTGCTTGGCCTATAATTATCACTAATTCTATATGTTTGATTATGGAAGCCGTTGTTGTAAATGCTAATATCATTTGGTGCAAAATAGAATTCCAAATTGGTTTCCACACCAAAATTGCCATAAATTTCTTTATTTTCACTGCCGGTAGCAGTTCTAGATGAAGTTACAGAAATCCCGTGCACCACAAACGGCATAATGTTTAATGTAATTGTATCGGTTGCTGTATCGAACTGATTGTTGGCTTGAGTGGCACGCGTTGTGGCTGTTATGGTTACAGTTTTGCCAATTAAAGCTGAATCAACAGTTTTAAATTTTAATGTGTAAAAGTTTGGATTGTTAGCACTTTGCACTATTGTGAAATTATCGGTATCTGACAATTTTACTTCAACTGCGCCCTCGTCTGCATTGCGGGTATCTATTCTAAATTCCGCATCCACACCATTGGCAATATAGAATTGTTTTTCACTGGTGTTTGCGGTTACTTTTCCGTTAGGCTCTACATAATTTATTATAATTGAAGGTAGCATGCGCATATTTATAACGTAAGTTTTTGGTTCTGACAGCGGTGCACCGCTGTTGTGATAAGCGCGCACGGAAATTGTGTGTAATCGTGATACTGCAGAAGCATCAATACGTGTTGCCACATAAAGCCTTGTAACATCCCCCTGCCTAAATAATTTAATGCCTTTGCCATCACTTGAAGGTGGTTCCATTGTGTTAATTCTGCTACCATTAACGCCGGTTATTTGATAGAAATTTATTTCTTCACTGCCTGTAATATCGGTTATTTCTAAATAATCATAATAACCGCTATCTGGCACCATATCTAATATAATCAACCCTTCATGACTTGGGCGCAAAACATTAGATAAAGTTATTATAGCATTATCATTTTCGTCTTTTTTAACTGCATTGCCGTCTAGTTCATAAAGATAATTTTTAATTTCTATGTTATCTATGCGCTGTGGCAATATTGTAATTGTTGAACTTACAGATTTAATTATTAAATCACCCTGCTTCAAATTTAAATTAACAATTAAATTTTGCTCATCGGTGAAATCTTTAAGTTTTACAATTCTTACATCAAAAACGGCAATTTGTCTGTTTTCAGTTCCAATGTATTTGTTATCTATAAGTTTAAAGTCCAATTTAACAAACTCATTTTGCGTTTGTTCTTTATTTATAAGCCCTAACAATTCGTTTTCTTCTAATTTTAGGTCAGTATCGATGTAAACAGTTAATGAAGTGTGGTCTTCCGGATACAATATAACATCTTCTAATGTCATAGAAACATTGGTTGCTCCGGCAAAAGTGCCAATTTTAAATGTACTAATTAAATCCGCATATTTGCCAAACACTTTAACTTTAAGCACTTCAATCTCAACTTCAAGATATGGCGATATGGTTATTTCAAACATATAATCATCTAGTTTTTCTGTAATTGAAATGTTAAAAGGTGTGTCTTTATCTATATAAATTGAATTAATTGTAATTGTGCCATCTTCGGCTGTTGTATAAGTAAAGTTTTGCCCACTTATTGTTAAATGTTTTAAATATTTAACAGTTTCCTCATTTAATTGCTCAACACCCTCTTTTGTAATTATTTTTAAATCTAGTTTTAAATTAACTGAGTTGTTTGTAATATAGTTAAATTCTGTTAAATTATCCTCACCCTGCAGTTTGCCCGAAGTTAACACATAAAATTGTTTTGCCGAACCTTTTGCAATGTTTATAGTTGCGTTGTTTGCAAAAGTTTTTTCCATCGCACTTTCACTTATTGCAAAACTATCGCCAAACGGATAGTCAATTACAATATGAATAGTTTTAGATAAATTTCTGTTAAGCGGAGAAGTAAACGTTAAGCTACAAGTCCCCACATTGTTTATTATAATTTTGTCAATGGAAATTGCCAAAATGTTAGGGTTAGACGAACTTACATTTAACCTTTGCTGGCTAAATTCTGGGTTCAACTTGAACTCTTCAAACAAATCTAAAATTTTATAAGTGTTTTTTGTTGTTTGATGTTGTAAATAATCCTCATAATTTGGGTCTAGCGGGCTTAAATCAAAGTCGTAATAATACAAGTGCAAGGCGTTTTGAATTTTTGTTCCCTCATTGAATAAAGCATAATCATTTTTTGCTTGCGCAGTTAAATCGGTTGGAGAAACTTCAAATATTGGCTCGTTGTTATTTAAAGAGATGTAAATATATCCACCATTAATGGCTTCGTTTCCGCCCCAATTTGTGTAATCCACCCCTTGCATGCTATCGTAAGTTATTCCAAAAGAAGCTTGGTCAAAATTAGAAATCTCAGTTTCTTCTTTATTATTGTTAATGTATTTAGCATAAACCTTATTGAAAACGGTCTTTTCTTCATTGGCCAACACTGTGTGTATTAATTCTGGAGAAGTTTCTGGGGAAGTTATAACCTCTTTATTAATCGCCCCCATAAAATAGCCATTAAAGAATATGGAAAGATTATCATCTTCCGCGTTGTTAGAAATTATGCCTGCAAAATTTGAATTGCCAACAATGTAAGCATTAACACTTGAATATAAAATAGCCGTTGTTTGAATAACGCCTGAACCATCTAAACTTTCTACTCCGTTTGACGCAAAACCCACAATGCCCGAAACATAATTTTCGGCAGAAATATCTGCAGAATCAAAATCGTTAGTAGCTAAATTGCTATAATCCCACCTATAACTCATAACCGAACAGAATGCAAACACGCCAGAGTTAGAGTAGCCCGCTATACCGCCTACATTTTCTGTGCCAGAAACTCCGCTGCCGGCCTCTAAAATTTGATAATGAACATTATAGAAACTTCCATTAATGTCGTGCCCAACAATTCCGCCAACATTATATGTTCCTTGCACATCCATTGAAGATGTTGAGTTGGAAATTGCAAAATCGTCATAAGAAGAGCCGTTTAATTCCAACACTGTAAGGTTTCCTCTTGTAATGGTAAAATTTAATTCTATGGCATTTTCACATTCGTTTTTGCCAACTATGCCACCAACGTTGTAACATCCCTTAATTGAGCCAGTTGTATAAGCGTTCTTTATAACGCCTAAATTTTGACCAACCACACCGCCAACGGCGCTGTCTGTGTTAGTTAGTTCGGTAGCATCAATTTCGGCACTGGAAATAGCACCTGCCCCATTGATTGAAACATTAAATATTACATCTTCATTATTAATTTCTGCCAAAACTGCATAATTGGCATTAAGCGCAATCCCTGTTGTTTTATCATAACCTAAAATATTGCCATTATTAACGCCAACAAGCGCGCCAAAATTTGTTAAAGCACTTCCGCTTAAATTAATATTTCCGTTAACGCCAATAATTGAATTTGATGTGTATTTTATTGTGTTATTATTAATGCCAGCAAGTGCACCAAAATTTACACTGCCACCGCTGAATGTGCTTTTGCCAGACATTGTAATTGTTACATTTTCAAGCGTTCCATTATTTACGCCTATTAAACCCAAGGTTGAATCAGCATTAATGTTATAATTATAGTTTACAACAAAATTAACATTAGAAATTTCGCCATTAACTTCTTCAAAAAGATTTTTTGCGCTGTTATTTAATTCTATCCCTGTAACCGAATAGATGTAATTAGTGCTTCCTTCGCTATCCGAAACCAAACTGCCTGTAAAGTTTTCAATTATATCCCGCCTTGTAATGTTTATGTTCGTCATTAATTTAAAATGCCTATCAGGATATGTTTGCATTTCCCAGAATTCAGCTTCATTGGTAACTAAATAAGGGTTTTCTTTAGATCCATTAGAGAACATTAAATCAATAACAAGATACGCGTTCTTATGCCCATCTTTTAAATAAGACTGAATGTTAGTTATAGCACCGGCGCTGGATAAATCCTCCTTTAAAACATCGCGCGCAAAAATGTATATTTTTAAATTAGCGCTTTGCCTTATGTTGTTCCCATTAACTGTAAGAACATTATTTTGAATTTGCACCACGCTTCTGTCAACATTTCCATTGCTATCTGCCACCAACATAAACACGCCCGGGTTGGTAACAACTCCGCCGTTTGAAATGTTGTTTATTTGCAATTCATATTTTGCGCTTTGATCTGCGCCAACTTTAATGTTTATGTAATGCCCGGCGTTATTCGTGTTTCTAATTTTTAAGCCAGAAACAAAGGTTGGGTCTCCTTCGCCTATAACTTCATTATAGCCGTCAACTGTCAGCCTATCTGTAAATATAGGTTCGTACACATAAATTCGGCAAATGTTTGAATTTAGCACCTTGTTAAATTGCCTTATTTGCGCATTAATTGTAACAACGCTGTAAGGCATATCTTCGCCCACACCGCCAAATCTAACTTTTATTGAATTGTTAGTTTGGTTAATTGAAGTGATATAGGTTGGCACTTGGTCCTTTTCAATGCCCAAAACCGCAATTCCCCAATCCACTTTATTTTCGTTAGAAGGTTGAACGTAATTCCATAAATTAGCATCGGCAAGCGTAACTTCAAGTTCGGCTTCCCCCAAATCCTTATCCATTGCGCCTAAACTCTCATAAAAATATCTAGTTAAAGTTTCTGCGTTTAAGGAAATTTGACTATCAGTTAATTCTTCATATATAAACAAGGTTATTGATTTGCTTATTGTTTTAAACTCTGTTGAACTTGGCGTTAAAATGTTTTCAAAGGTGCTAACAACAACAGACATTGTTATTGTGATGTCGTTATTCTGGCTGTTAAAATATGTACCCTTTTTAAAAGTTAGCCGTGCATAACTTCCAAGCACTTGAACTTGAATAAAGTCATCAACATCTTCTTCAACACCTTCAGCAAACGATTTATCAAAATTATATTCTTTAATAATGTTTGTTGATGTAAATTCATTGCCAATTAATAGGTTTAAATCTAAATAATCAAAATTGCTGTTTTGTTTTGGCACAATGTAATCAGCAGTGTAATTAGCAAATTTATTGCCATCTGCATCCTTATTTTCAAAAGCGCGCCCGCCCAATTCTTCTAGGTCAAGAGCAAAGGAAACATCCTTATCTTCTATATCTTGATAAATATAACAAACGACGACCGTTTCCTCCGTGCCATTTTCTTGGCTAAACGCTATTTCATATCTGCCAATATCGGTATTTTCATCAAACACTAAAATAATGTAATTGTTATTTCCGCTATTGTAAGAATATTTGTAAGATATTGTGGTGCTTGCGCTTTCTAAAATGGCACTGCCCAAGCCCAAATAATCCACACTGTTATTGTATTGCTTTATTTTTAACGGATTGGCATTCCCGCCTCTAACATTAACACTAATTTCCGCATTATTAACTGGCGCGCCCTCATTTAAAGCCAAAGGCATTAAAATGTATGCGCCGTTTGTTGTGCTTCCGTCAACTGGCCTGTTGTTGCCATTTAAACGATTTAAATAAACGCTGTTGTCATTTGCAAGTTTACCTTCAACCGTGTTAGGCGAAATTGCACTGCCTTCTTTTTTTAAATTGCCGGCTTCAATTCTCAATTCACTAACACCGGTTTTATATTCAAAGTTTACCCTTACATTTGCTGAACTTAAAGCGTTTAAATATTCATAACGCCCTTCGCTGTTATAACAAGTTTCTGCTATTAAATAAAGGTTTTCTTTTGGGTCCCCCACCAAATTTGATTTAATATGCACTCTATCTTGATAACTAAAAGGCTCGGAAACTAGCATTTCGCCGTCAAAACTAAACTTCATTGGTCTGCTGTTTAAATAAATTTGAAGCAAATATCCATTTGTTCTAATTTTTGACGCCAGCTCTTGTTTTTGCGTTTCGCTGGCTTCAATTTCGTTAACGCCTTCCCCTTCTTCACCCGTGAAATGAGCATTCAGCATAGAAGCATCCACTTTTAAGCGAACAAATCTCAAATCTGCATAACTATAATCCGGAATAGGGCTGAAATTAAATAAAGCACCTAATGAGTTTGCATAAAAATCATATAAACTGCCAGCGTCAACAACGTTATCTTCCGCCCCCAGTTTTTGATTTTGCTTAAAAACTTCTATTGTGTCTGGGCTTATTTCACATCTAACTTTTACTTGCTTTTTTATGGCAGAAATTTCTCCCACACAGTTTTTAGGTTCAAGCCCAATTATTACATTAAATGCGCCCCTGCTTACAACATTCGGCTTTGATTGAACACGAATTTCATTTTTTTCAATTTCAACCAGTTCAACATATTCGTATTCATCTAAAATGTAAGTGTAGCCATAGCCATTAGTGGTGTAATCTAAATAGTTAAGCATTGAAAGTTGGTCGTCAACACATTCTAGCCAAATAGGAAAGCTACCAAGTTTGCTATCGGCATCATTATAATTTGCATTGGTAATTAAAACAATTTCCTCGTTGTTTGAAATAAAATCTTGATAGGTTTCACTAGATTTTAAAACAATATTTTCATCGCTAAGTGTTTTTGCAAAAACCACCTTTATGGTTATATTTTCATAAACCTTATTTTCAAAATTTTGCATGGTGGTAACCGGATGCAAGGTTATGTATCCATTGTTTTCCGCCCCACTGCCTATTGTAAACCCACTAATTAATTGGGCGCCGTTAACTTCAACGGTTTGAGGCGTTACAGAATTTAAATTTTTGTTATCTGCTTTAACAAAATAAATGGCATCGGTGCTACCATAAGGCTGTAAAGATAAAAGTTCACTTGAAACAATATTCGCTGTTCGGCTTCCTGTTTCTGGAATGGACATTACATATGTGTTTATTGAACTGTTTTTTAAAGTTAAATTGTTGGACTTTTGTTCTACAATTAAATCAATGCTATAACTCTTGTTTGAAGAAAGGTGCGTAACAACAAGTTTGCCCTTCCCCGGTTTGTTTGCTAAAATATCGGCATAATACATATTGCCACTTAATAGAGTGTTGGAAACGGTAACTAAATCCGCACTTTGAGATGTTATTGCCGTGTTGCCAATGTCGCCAGTGCTTATCCCGTCAAACCTAACGGCTAAACGAATAGTATCCTTATCGTTTTCCGGGTCAGCATTGTTAATAACCAAATTTACGGAGGTTATTTTCTCGCCACTCATATTGTAAAAGCCCATGGAGAGATTGTTATATTTATTACCGCAAGCGGAAAAAACAATTGGCGCAAGCGCAATTAAAAGCATTATTAAAAAACCGCAAAACTTTTTCATATGTCCCCTTATTAATTTAACCTAAATGCAATAAATTATTTTAAATTAAATAATTTTTATTATTATAAATAATAATGTAGAAAAAAGTCAAATAAAAAATAGCATTCATAAATAAAAATTTTAATTAATATTTTATTTAAAGGAATTATTTATGGAAAATAAAGAAAAAGAAATAATAAAAAAAGAACAAAATTTAACATTAATTAACAGGCAAAATTTAACAATTAGTGGCACAACTAAAATAATTAGTTTAAAACCGGATTTAATTCAGTTAAACACCGTAATGGGTGGAATAATTATTACCGGCACAAATTTGGAATTAATTAATTTAGATAATTCTACAAATAAGGCAGAAATTAATGGAAATGTAAACGCCATTAAATATGTTGAAGGTAAAAATAAAGAGCCGTTTTTTAGGAAAATTTTTAAATGATTTTTTCAACACTCAATCAATTTAATTGTTTTTTATTTTTTATTTTTTTTGGAATTGTAAGCGGTTTAATTGGGTCCGCATTAAATATTTTATTTTTAAAAAAATATCAAAAAATTTATTTAAAAATCATTTTTGACACCATTTTTTACACTTTTTTTGCAATTTTTTATGTAATTTTTATAAATCTATTTAATTTTGGTAAATTTTCTTTTGCGTTAATTGCCTCGTGCATATTGGGCTTTGTTTGGATAAATAAACTTTTATTTAATTTAGTTGATTTTTTACAAATTAAGTGGTATAATATATTTATTAAAATTTTTAAGCACAAAGGAAAGACAAATGCAAGAAAACGCAAGTTCAAAAAAAGTTAAATTATTTTTATTCTCAGCAATTCTTGTTATAGTGTTACTGCTGGTTGTTTCCATTGCGGAAATTGTTAACATAAACCTTAAAAACCAACAAATTTTATCTCAACAGCAAGAAATTGAAAGGTTATATGAGCAACGCGACTATTACGAAACTCAAAAGCATGACGGTGGTGGCGATAATTTAGTGGAGGAGCAAGAATGATTATTTCCTTAACAGGCAAGCCATGCAGTGGCAAAGGCGCGGTAAGTGAACTTTTTTGTGAAAAATATAACTTTAAACACCTTTCCGGTGGCGAAATGGCGCGCGAGGTTTCTAAAAAACTTGGCTTAAGCATTGCCGAATTTAACGAGGATGAGCGAATTAAAAAAGTTGATAAGGTTGTTGATACCAACATAATAAAATTTGGCAAAAAGCATTTGAAAGACGATATTGTTTTTGACGGAAGGCTCGCTTGGCACTTTATACCGAAATCATTTAAGGTGTTTTTAGATGTTGGTTGGCAAACTGCAGGTAAAAGATTGTTTTCTGCCAATAGGGAAAATGAAAAGGCAAGTTCTATTGAAGAAGCCGTGTCATCTTTAAAAAAGCGTTGGAACGCAGAAAATGTGCGTTATATGGAATTATATGGAGTGAACAATTTAAATAAAAATAATTACGATTTAATTATTAAAACAGATAATAAAACTCCTGAGCAAATTGCAGAAAAAATTTATAAAGAATATAAAAAATTTATGCAAAAAGCATAAATTTTTATTTTTTTATTAAACAATTTAAAAAAATAATTAAAAAAACTAAAAATAATTAAAAACCCTAAAAAATATTAAAATTAATTGTTTTTTTAATAAATTTTTTATTTTTTAGCATTTAAATATGGATTTTTAAAATTTTTTTTGTTTTCTTGCCTCGCTCTGGCAATAGAAAATTCATCCTTGCTAATATTTTTATTTATTGTGCTTCCCGCCGCTATATAAGCATTATCTTCAATTATTAAAGGAGCAATTAAATTCACATTTGACCCAACAAACACATTTTCCCCCAATGTGCAGTGCTGTTTAATTTCTCCATTATAATTACAAAACACCACTCCGCACCCTATGTTGCAATTTTTGCCCAGTTTGGCATCTCCAACATAACTTAAATGTGCTATTTTGCAATAATCGCCCGTTTCGCTGTTTTTTATTTCAACAAAATTTCCAATTCTGTTATTTTTGCCTATTTTGCTGTTTAATCTAATGTGCGCAAACGGGCCGACTGTAGAATTTTCGCCAATAAACGAATTATCAATTTTGCTGGATTGCACAGTTACCCCGCTTCCCAAAATTGCATTATTCAAAACTGAAAAACTTGCTATTTTGCAATTATCCCCAATAATGCAATCTCCTTCTAGGCAAACAGAATTCTCTATAATTACATTTTCGCCGATAATAGCGCGCTCGCCAATATAAATATTTCGTTTAAAAAGTTCGGTTTTTTCAATATTTTTACTGTAAATTACATAGTTCATAAAAATATATATGAATTTCACCGCAATTCTTTGCCAATTTGTCTTGCTATAATTTTAATTTTTTGTATAATATATGTATGGAAAATAAAGTTTTGTCAGTTAAAGATAGTGCTTTTGCGTTCGGGTTTGGGTTTTTAATATGCCAACTTGCCGTTTTTATATTTTCGCTTTTGGGCACAATTATCTGTTCCATGGCAAAAATTGATACTGCCAATTTTTCCGCTTTTTTAAATAACTCTTATGGATATTTGCTTACAGTTATTATTTTTAATTCTGCAATTGTTGGCGTGTTTATTTATTTTAACAAAGGTAAGCAAAATGAAATTGTTAGCAAGCCAAAACCTTTAAAACTTTTATTATATGTTTTAATTGCAACAGTGTCATTTTTCTGCCTTTCACCCATTATAAATTGCATTGACAGCCTGCTTGTAAAATGTGGTGTAAGATTGAACACCATTTCTTATGAATTAACGCCACAAAGCATGTTTGTTTCTGTGTTTTCGCTTGCCATTATACCTGCTGTATGTGAAGAACTTTTATTTAGAGGTTTAATTTTTAAAGGTTTAAAAAGCGCAGGAAAGGCATTTTCAATTATTGTAAGCGCGTTAATGTTTTGCATTTTCCATATGTCAGTGGACCAAACCGCTTATCCTCTGTTGATTGGCTTATTGTTGGCTGTAATAATGTATTATGAAAATAACATATTATATTGTATTGCTTTGCACTTAACAAACAACTTGCTTTCGCTAATCACTTCTTACTTTAATTTGCCGTTATATTTTAGCCACTGGTCTTACATCTTAATGGCAGTTGTGCTATGTATTGTTTTCGTTTCGGTGGTGCTTTACTTTACATTCAAAAACAACAAAAACACAAAATCTAAAATTGACAAAGAAAATTTGGGCTTTTTAGTTGGCTCAATTGCAATTATGATTGTGTTATGGTTTATAATTAATTTTAATAGATAAAAGAGCGAATATGAAAAACAAAAATTTTTATAAAATTGGGTTAATATATTTTACAGCAATGTGCGGTGTGGCACTGCTTTTTGTTTTGGGTTATTTAGGCGTGTTTAAAAGCGACTTTTTATCCACCTTTTTAATTCAAGTTGTTGTTATGTTTGCCATTCCGCTTACAATGTACACTTTTTTAATAAGCAAAAATGTTAAAAAAAGTTTTGCCGATATTGGCTTTAAAAAAATAACTTTTAACACCATTGTGTTTGCAATTGCGTTGGGCATTGTGCTTTACTTTTTAAACTCTTTTGTTGCAAATGCTTTTTCCAGCTTTATAACTTTGATGGGGTTTGAAAACTTGCCAAGTTCTGGCACTGTTGAATTGAACTACGAGTTATTGTTAAAAGAGTTTATTTTGTCTTGTGTTTTCCCAGGCTTTTTTGAAGAATTTTTACATCGCGGGATTTTACTTTTGGCAGGCAGAAAATGTGGCAACACAAGATATTGTTTAATTATCTCTTCAATTTTATTTGGGCTTATGCACCTAAACATTAACCAATTCTTTTACGCAGCCATATTGGGCTTTTTAATGGGGTTGGTTGCAATAAAATCGGAAAGCATTTACCCTACTATGATAATTCATTTTATGAACAACTTTTTAAACACCTATTTCTTTTATGGGGTTTATTTTAAATGGCCATTGGCAGTGTTCGTTAACGAAATACAATTAAGTTTGTACAACAATTTATTTGTGTTTATGATTTCCACAATAATAGGCATTTCGTTGCTTATAACCATGTACATTTATTTGCTAAAATTAATTGCAAACGAGCGAAGCAAACAAAAAACAAAAATGCTAATTAAAGAACTGCAAACAAGCAGTTTGTCGATGGAGGAAGCGCAAGAAAAAATTAACCAAGCCAACAATATAATAAAGCAAAATAATCAAATTAACATACGCAATTTGGACCACGAAACAAAATTCAGTTTTAAAGATAACATTTTTGTAATATGCTGTTATGTTTTGGGCGGGCTTGTAACAATTTTAAGCTTTGTTTGGGGGATAATTTAATGCTAAAAATTAATCTAATTGCAGTTGGAGATATTAAAGAAAAATATTTAAACGATGCTATAAACGAATATTGCAAGCGTTTATCTAGATTCGCTAATTTAAGCATTGTTGAAATAAAAGAAAATGTAAGCAGAACAGCAAATGAACAAGATGTTTTAAGCGCATTGAAAAAAGATGCTGTTGAAATAAAAAAACACCTTACTAATTACAACATTTGCCTAGATATTAAAGGTCAAGCTTTAACAAGCGAAGAATTTGCCACAAAAGTTAACAATTTAAGCTTAAAAACAAGCGAAATTACATTCATAATTGGCGCTTCTAACGGGCTGGCCGAAGAAATAAAAACTTTGTGTAACGAGCGCATTTCTTTTTCCAAAATGACTTTTCCGCATCAGCTTATGCGCGTAATTTTTTTAGAGCAATTATACCGAGCCTTTACCATCATAAACAATATTCATTATCACAAATAAAATTGTAATTTAACAAAAACCTTAAAAAACACATATTAAATTTATATGTTTTGGAGGTTAAATGACATATCAAGAATTAATTGGCAGAATTATTGCCCTGCAAGATGAAGGGCTAGAACTTTTTAATGCCGGAAAATCGGTGTTAGGAAAAAATATTTTAGTTGCTCACGTGGGAGATTATTCGGGCGTTCAAATTCTAATTCAGGGCGGAATACACGCGCGAGAATATATAAGTTCTTTGCTAATGATAGAGCAAGCGCGCAACTTGTTTTTAAACGATTTGGTTCATAACGGAGGAATATATTTTATATTTTTAACCAACCCTGACGGCGCAGAAATTGTGCTTGACGGAATAGACTCTGTTAACTGCGATATAACTCGCCAGTATTTAACTTTGGCAAATGCGGGAAGCACGGATTTTTCGCAATATAAAGCCAACATTAATTTGGTGGATTTAAACACTAATTTTAATGCGGACTGGGGAGGCGGTAGCCAAAACGTGTTCTGCCCCGCAACTGAAGATTTTGTAGGGTTTTACCCCGAAAGTGAGAGGGAAGTTCAATCTCTTATAAATTTTACTTTAAAAACAAAACCGCTTCTCACAATATCTTATCACAGCAAAGGCAATGTGATTTACTACGGCTTTGAAAATCAAACAGCGGAAGATATTGAACGCGACCAAGCGATTGGCGAAAGTTTAAGCGAATTAACAGGTTATCCGCTTATTTTTACAGAAAATTCCACCGGAGGTTATAAAGATTGGTGCATTAATTCGTTAAAAATTCCGGCTTACACAATTGAGGTTGGAGACAACAGCCTTCAACACCCTATAGGTGAAGAAAATTTGCCCGAAATTTACGAAAGAAATAAAGATGTTCCGCTTTTGGCACTAGAAAAAGCAAAAGAATATGCAAAAAGCATTGACTTTACATCTTCTTTAATGCAAAATATGAAGTATGAAAACAATTCAATCTCCAATGCAAAAAGCCACACGGCTAGGATCAACCGCTTTAACAAAGGGCGAAATTCCTATTGGTGCGGTGATAGTAAAAGATAATAAAATAATTTCCTACGCATACAACACGCGGGAGCACGACCAAATTGCCACGCATCACGCCGAAATTAAAGCCATAGAAAAGGCAAATAAAAAACTTAAATCTTGGCGTTTAGATGGCTGTGATTTATATGTAACTAAAGAGCCTTGCCCAATGTGTGCGGGGGCGATTGTTAATGCGCGAATTAAAAATGTGTTTTTTGCAGTTAAAGATGTTGAAAATGGCGGAATAACACGCTTTAATATTTCAAATAGCACAATGAATCACACCACGAATGCTGTTTGGCTTAATGAATATGAAGACGAAAACAAAAATATAATACAAACTTTTTTTAAAGAAAAAAGAAAAAAGCACTAACTGTGCTTTTTTATTTAACGCTTCTTTTTAAAGTGTCGCTTGCCCTAAAAGTTGGCGTTTTACGCGCATCAACAATGCTGGTTTTTTTAGTTACAAAACTATACATTGGTTTTGATTTTATCTCGCTTACTTTAAACTTGCCAAAATTAGAAAGCGTTACACTGTCCCCTCGTTTGAGAGCATCTTTTATCACCTCTAAAATGGTGTCTAGGCATAATTTGCAATCCTTTTTAGACAAATTAGTTTTGGTTTTAACCTCACTTAAAAATTCGTTTTTGTTCATATATCCTCCAGTTTGATATTGCCCTTAGTTAAAATATTTAAACAAATTTATTAAAATTAATTTTGTGTTTTGTTCTTCATTTTAAATTTTAATTTTGCAGAATCTTGTTTATTTAGCAAATTGAATATAAAAATTGAACACAAATACACCCCGCCCCCTAACCCCAAGGCAATAAGAGTGTTAATGCCAGAATTGTTTGCAGAGAAAACGCAAAACATGGTTAAAAGCATTAACGCATTGCACAAAATTAATTTGGCAGTGAATGTAAAATTAAAACGCAATTCAAAATGGTTTTTAATTTCCAAATGATTTAACACAAAAACAAGCAAATAGCAGGCTGAATTAGCCAACGCCAATGCGTAAATATTTAAATTTTTGTACGGCAAAAATATTATTTCAAAAACGAATTTTATAGCCACCGCTATGGTTAAATTTTTTACTGCCGTGTATCTCAATTCCACCGCTTGCAAGCAACTGGAATATAGTTGATTAATTGATAAAAATATTACCCCTATGCCAGAAAAAGCCATTATTTTCGAAGCAATTTTTAGGCCGTTTAAATTATAGCCGTTTAACCTACTGCCGTATAAAAGTGAAATTAATCTATCCGGAAACAAACTAAAACCTATTACACATGGCACGGTTATTATTAAAATAATTTTAATTGCAAGC
>CANQZB010000010.1 GCA_947628195.1 uncultured Clostridia bacterium
GATTTGAACCCTCGCGCGCATTTCTACGCCTACATCCTTAGCAGGGACGCCTCTTCGACCTCTTGAGTAACTCTCCAATCGAAGTATTAAATTAAATAACATTATAAGGTAAAGCAAATTGCAAATTTACTACTCTGGTAAATAAACAAGAGAATTATAACAAATAAAAATAGACTTGTCAACCTAAAATAAAAATTTTTTTAATTTTCTCTTCAATTTTATTAATTTAATTTTTGTAAGTTTATAGATTTAATTCAGTAAAGGATTACACTATTTATAGCCCAGCACTTGCTGAGTTTAAATAATTTTTTAAAATTGGTAGAAAATCCCCATAGTCAATTTCTTTATCTGGGGTGGTGTAGTGGCAGGCCATGCGTATGCCCGAACAGCGTTTCAATTCAAAATTGACAAGCACGGCGCAGTAATCATACGATTGCCTTTCAACAACTAAAAACCCTAAACTTTCCAAATAATTAATAAATTCTACTGACTGTTCATAAGTTTTGCATTTTACGCAATAAGGATTATAATGTTTTCCCTTGTTTTCGCCATAATAATCTTCATAAAATACATTCATAATGCCGTGAATTGTTTTACCGTTCATATCGCCTCCTTAAAAACAAAATAACCATCAATAAGATGGCTTAAAGCATATTTTACGCCATCTATTCAAGCCTTAGCACCTTACATATATGCAGGTTGCTGTGTGGTCAACGGGCTTGCCCCTCGCACAACTCTTTATGGTACAATAATTTTATATAATTTATTAAAAAATGTCAATAAATTTAAATTCTTTTAAAAAATTTTGCTAAATTTTATTAAAATTTTAATTTTTGGCGGATTTTTTAAACAAAAATTTTACCATTTATCTTACCATGTATGAAAAAAGACCACTAATATGGCCTTTCTTCTATGGTTACTATTCGCCCATTGTATAGTAACTTCCTGAATGTTGAGTGGCAGGGAATCTTTTACCTTTTTCTAGGTAAAGGCTACCACCGTTGTGTCCGTCTTTATCGTAAGCAACATAAGTTGCAGACTTTGGAACGGTTTCACCAGGGGTCCATTTTTTAGACATATAGCACCTCCAATTGTAGTTTGTGTCAGTTTTCAGCAGATATTCAAACATGTTAAATTTTCTAAAATCTGGAATTTTTGCACAAACGTAACAAGCAGATTGCAAAATTTGATGAAAAGTGTTATAATTAAAACATGATTGAGTTGATGAATGTGCCATCTTTTTACGCATCACTTTATGAAGTGGCTAATTTTTGCGCGCAAAACAGAAATGATGACGTAGAAATTCTAGTGCCAGATAAACTTAGCTTGTTTATGGAAAAGTTTATATATGAGCAATTAAACATATCTTCCAGTTTTAACATAAAAGTAAGCACTTTAAATCGCTATGCCAAACGGAATTTACAAATTAGCAAAGATAATCAAATTTCAAAGGTGGGAAGCATAATTTTAATTCATAAAATTTTAAATACACATTTTAATGAATTTGAAATTTTTAAAAATAAGGCATATTCATTTAGTTATGCGGAGGAAATTTTTAAAACCATTAGCCAATTAAAGTCTTCCCAAATAAGCTTTGAGGAGATGAAGGTTTTTAAATCTAACAACCTTCAACTTAACAATAAAATTAAAGATTTGGCAGTTGTTTATGAATATTATGAAAACGAAAAAGCTGGCAAACTGGATGCTAGCGATATGTTTTTGCTTTCAACCCAGTTTATAGGGGAAGAGCAAAACAAAAAACTTATATTTGCAGGTTTTGATGATTTTACTGCCATTGAATATGCAATAATTGAAAGGCTTGCACTAAACAACGATGTTATAGTTATGAATTATTTTAGCAATAACTTTAACAAGCATATTTATAATAGAGAAGTTTATGAACAACTTAAAAATATTGCATATTTAAATGAATTAAATTTTAAACAAACTAACAGCGATAAACAGTTTGCTGAAGATAAAAATTTTTTGCAAGAAAATTTATATTCTATTAAAAATAACGAATTAAAAACCAACAATGAATTTTTAACCATATTTTCTGGCAAAAACATAGATGAAGAACTTGAATTTGTGGCACGAGATATAAAATTAAAAACAATTTCGGGCAAATCTTATGATAATTTTGGCGTTGCGGTTTATAATTTGGAAGCAAATATTGAAAAAATCAATGAAATTTTTGCAAAATATGACCTAAATTTTTATTTGGACTGTCAATTGCAGTTAAACAAGAGCATTCTTTATAAATTTTGGTGCTCCGTGTTAAAATATAATTTAGAGGGATACAGCCTAACAAATTTAATTGATATAATAAATTCGCCATTTTTATGTTTAACAGACGAAAACAAGCAAAAAGTTATAGAAAAATTTAAAACAATAGGTTTTAGAGGGCAAATAAACGAAAATTTTAGTTTAGATGTTGATAATTTTGATGTTTTTAAAAAATTTATAATAAGTTTAACTTTTAAAAACGATATAACACTAAACAACTTTTTATCAATTTATAAGGAAGCAGACATCAATTTAAACATAACTCAAACAATTGATGCGTTGGCACAGAACAAACTAGAATTAAAAGATAAAATTTTGTTAACAAAATCACACGAATTGCTTGAAAATTTGATGGACGAAATTGTAACAATTCACGGCAATGTCAGTCTGTTTGAATTTTATGATATTTTTAATCATGTTGCAAACAGTGTTAAATTCAACAACCTGCCTTTAACTATAGATGCAATAAAAGTTGTGGAAGCCGAAAACAACTTGGAAATTTTTGACACACTTTACATAGTTAATTGTACTGCGGAAAACGCGCCCATGTTAAAATATGATTGTGGCATTATTTTGGACGAGGAGATTGAAAATTTAACCTTTAAAAACAAACTTTCACCAACAATTGCTCATATAAACAAATTAGCCAAATTAAGGCTATATAATCTGTTAACCATGTATGAAAAAAACTTAATTTTAACATATTCTTACAACGCCAGTGAAGTTATTAAGCAGTTGGCCAATAAAATTAAATATTATAATGACAGCGATTATCACGGCATAGAAATAAAATCTAACTTCAATCATGACCTTTATTTGGCGCTTTCTAAAAGCGATTATTTAGAATTTTTATCAATAAACGATAAAAACAACACGGAATTGGGCAATAATTTATTAAAAAATAAGAATTTTAACCAAATTTCTGATGAAAATTTAAAAATTTATAATAATTTAAACACAATTTCTGCATCCAGGCTGGAAAGTTATTTTCATTGTCCGTTTGCTTATTTTATAAGCAATGTTTTAAAAATTAATCCAAAATTGGATAACGAAATAATGTCGTTGGATGTGGGCAACATTTTGCATGAAATTTTGTATTCATATTACAAGCACAGCAAGCAAGTGGGCGATATTTATGAATTTTGCAAAAAAGAGGTGTTTAAATATGTTGATGCTAACGAGAGATTAAAATTTAAAGCAAACAGCCCAATTTTAGCCAACTTAATTGACGAGGCCTTAAGGGTTATTAACGGCTTAAATTATATAGACGAAAATACATATTTTAAACCCAAATATTTTGAATACGAGTTTAAAGATAAATCTGCATTAAAACTAAAAAACATTGCAATAACTGGCAAAGTAGATAGAGTGGATGAATACAACGATTTTATAAGGATTGTGGATTATAAATCTGGGCAGGCAAACGCAGTGTTAAAAGAACTTTATTATGGCGATAAACTTCAGTTGTTCTTATATTCACTGGCCATGGAGCAAGAATTGAAAAAACGCACAGTTGGCGGGTTTTATCTTCCACTGCACAATAGTTACATGCGGGAAACAACTCCGCAATATTCTTTAAAAGGATTTTTCATAAACGACAGTGAAATTGTGCACGCAATGGATTATAGATTAAATAGTGGAGATAAAAGCGACATTGTAAATATAAAAATGGCTAAAAATGGCAAGGCGAATAGAACATTGGGATATAAAGAACTTGAAAGCGATGAAATGAGCGAACTAAAACAATATGCAAAACGCGTTAGCGAAACGGCAGTTGACGAAATCAAATCGGGGTACATTGCTCCCAGCCCAAGCGGAAACAGCAAGCCATGCGATTATTGCGAGTTTAGCCATATATGCTTTAAAAATAGTTCAAATATTAAATATAGAAACACAAAAAATGTTAAACTGGAGAGTTTTAAGGAATAAAAATGTTAAAAATTCAAGAAGATATTTTAAATTCTACAAATAAAAATGAACTGGTTAGTGCTGGTGCGGGTAGTGGCAAAACAACAGTTATGATTAATAAAATTGCCAACCTAATATTGAACGAAAAAGTGCCAGTAGAAAATTTTTTGGTGGTTACTTTTACTGTTTTGGCTTCTACCGAAATGAAGGAACGATTAATTAAACTTATAACCGATAAACTTGAAACCTCTACCGATAAACTTCAACTTTTAAATATTATAGAGCAAATTAAAACCGCAAGTATAGACACGATAGACGGATTTAACTCTAAAACAATTAAGCAATATTTTTACGAGTTGGATATTTCTCCAAACATAGAAATAATTAGTGATGCCACAAGGGATTATTATTTAACCTTGGCAATGGACAAAACGCTAGAAAAATTTATGCAAACCGATAAAATTAATGTTCTTTTGGACCTTTTTAGCGGGAATAGGCGCAGTTTGGATAACATTAAGCAAATGTTAGTTGATTGTTATTTTAACATAATAAATTTAAAAGATTACAAGGAGTTTTTGTCTCATGCCTTAAATGAATACAAGGACAGTGCAAAATCCGAAAAAATAATAAACGATTATTTGTGCAATTTGGCAACAAATTTGCAACAAAATTTAATAAACAACAATGCGGTAAGCACCAAATTTGACGATTTGTTTGAAAATTTACAACTGTTTAATAAAAATTTAAGTTTAAAATATAACCTTTCCATATTGAAAAATTTAAAAAAACCGAAATTCCTTCCTAATGACAAAAAAGAAATTGGCGTTGATGCAATTCAAGCGGTAAATGACTTTTTTGATTTGGCATTAGATTTATTAAACAATGGCGTAAACGATGATTTTGAATTAAAAAATGAAAAAATAGTGGTGTATTTTAACTATTTTGTTGAAATTTTGCTTGTTTTTATAGAAAATTATAAAAAAATTAAAGACAAAAACAATTTAATTGATTTCAACGACCTTAACAGATTAATGCTTGAACTGCTTAAAAAAGATAATGTAAAAAGCGAACTTCAACAGAGATACAAATATATCTTTATTGATGAATATCAAGATGTTAATCCTTTGCAGGACGAATTGCTTTCAAGCATTGTTGGGCCTGATTGCCACTTGTTTATGGTGGGAGATGTTAAACAATCTATTTATGGATTTAGAGGTGCAAGCCCGGAATGGTTTTTAAATAAATATAACAAATTTAAAAACAATTTAAACAGCGGGCAAGTTTTTGATATGAACATAAACTTTAGGTCTAACCCCAAAATATTGAATTTCATAAATGTTATTTTTGAAAAGTTAATGACCAAACACACTACCGACATAGACTATAAAAATGACTGCATGATTGAGCCTCAAAGAGATGATATTGTTGATGATAATGTTAAAATTATGCTTGTTAAAGATGAAAAAAATGACGATCTAGCAACCGGGCTTTATAGCGTAAAAAATGATAAAAGCGTTTCGACATTAACCACGGCACAAAAAGAGGCGTATTTAATTGCTAATGAAATAACAAAACTGCTGGGCACATCGTTTTACGATGCAAATATTAAAGAATATAGGACCTTAACATATAAAGACATTGCAATTTTAACCCACAGCGAAAAGGACGATGCTTCCACCGCACTTATTGAGATATTAAAAAATGCCAACATTCCTTTAAATATTAATAACAAATTAGATGTCTCATCAAGCGAGGGAATAAAACTTATTTTGTCCATTTTAAAGTGTGTTACCAACACTGCGGACGATGTGGATTATTTGGCAGTGTTCATGGCGTTGACTGACCTAACCATTGATGAACTTATTGAATTGAGAGATAAAGAATTTTCGCTATATGAAAATTTTAAAAACTCCCAAAACGCATCAATAAATGAAGGGTTTAAAATTTTAGAAGAAATCAAAAATTGTTCATATGTAAAAACTAACAGCGAGTTAATTAGATACATTTTAAATGAACAAAAACTTAAAATGTTTTTCCTTTTAAAACAAAATGGCGAAAGGGAATTAAAATTAATTGATGAATTTTTACAAAAACTTTCGCCAATTGAAAACAATTTGAGTTTGAATGAGTTTGTTGAAGTTGTAAATAGCAGTGTTTCAAAATCAAGTGATTTTAACACATCCGAGGGCGAAGATTGTGTAACGCTTCAAACCATACATAAAAGCAAAGGGTTGGAATATCCTGTTGTGTTCCTGTTCAACAGCAGTAAATTGTTTTCTTATTTGCGCGAAAACAACAATATAAATTTCGATTCCGATTTGGGCCTGGGCATAGATTATTTTGATACCGCCAACAGAACTAAATGTTACAGCCTAACAAAATATGCTATAAAAATAAAAAATCAACAAAAAGGCTATAAGGAAGAGATGCGCCTATTGTATGTGGCACTAACCAGGGCAAAGAACAAATTGATTATCACAGGCCAGTATAATGACAAAGTTTTCACCGAAAAAGTTAAAAAGAACTGTTACACTAATATGATTTTATCTTGCTTTGACAATTTAAAAGAGGGGGAGAACAATTTAAATAACTGCACAATTAATTTTATAGACGATGTAAAAGTATTAAATCCTAACCAAACTTATTCCAGGCAAGTTGACACTTCTAATGTAAATTTTGTTTATCCAAATGCAGATAAATTTAATATTAGTGTTAAAAACACTGTAACTGGCTTGAATTCGCAAATTAGTGAAGCTCAAAAATTTAATACAAAACAGTGGCTGAATTCTTCTAGCCAATATAACGCAGATGAGGATAGGGCGTTGATAGGCACTCATTATCATAAGGCGTTGGAGAGCTTGGATTATTTTGGAGATTATATTAAAAGCACCGATTACCCTGATGTTGACTATAAAAAGATTGAATTGGCGCATAAAAATATAAAAAATCTAGTTAAATATGCAAAATCAGTAAAAAAAGAAGCGGAATTTATGATGTATTTACCATACAACCAGCTTGTGGAAAGTTCAATAACTGATAAAGTTCTTGTTCAGGGCGTTGTGGATTTAATTATTGAATATGAGAACTGCTTTAAAATTGTAGATTACAAATTTTCTGCTTTGCCAGCCAATGTTTTAAAAGAAAAATATGCCGAACAATTAAAGTTGTATAAACAAGCAGTTGAGTTGGCTTATCATAAACCGGTTACTGACACTTTTATTTACTCAATCAACAGTGGCGAATTGGCTTAAAAATTTTTAAATTTTCAAAAAATGTGCCAAATTTTAAGAAATTATTTTAAAATTTAAGCGTTTTTAACAAAATTTTTAAAATTTTTTATAAATTATTCGTTAATCGGAACATTTTCTTCGTTTAAAATTTTAATGTTCTGCTGTTTTAGTAAAATTAAATAATCCTGCCACATATATTCCCTTATTGGAATTGGCTTGTGGTTATCAAAATAAATTACAAGCGCGGGATATATATGATGATATTCTTTAAAAATGCTGGCACCAATTGTATGCCCACTTTCTATTAGTCTTTTTGCCATTGCGTGATAATTATAATAAACCATACGCTAGTTTGTGCGCGTGGCTTATTTTTTATTCTTTTTTACTTTTACTTTACAAATTAAGAGTTTTATGGTATACTATTATCATGGATAGCAAAAACGAAATTTATTTAAAAAACGCTTTGGTGCTAGCTTATCTTGGGGATAGTGTGTTTTCCACAATGGTTAGGGAATATCTTGTAAAAAATTACAATCTAAAGCCCAGCGGTTTAAACAAGTTGGCAAACACCATTGTTTGTGCCAAAATGCAAGCGCAAATTTTGGAAGAAATTAAGCCGATTTTAACCGACTTGGAACAAGAAATTATGTTAAGGGCAAGGAACAGCCACTTAAACAGCAAGGCAAAACATAGCACATTAACAGAGTACAGCAAAGCAACCCAGTTTGAAGCATTAATAGGTTACTGGTATCTGCACAACGAAAACGAAAGGTTAACAAAAATTTTTAATGATTATGTGGTGATAAAGTTATGATAGTTGAAGGTATAAATGTTGTTAAAGAGTTGTTAAACTCCAACAAAAAAATTGAAAAGATTATAATAGAAAATAACAACAATAAGGAATTGCTAAACATTTTAGATTTGGCGCGCGCTAAAAATGTGCCAACCGAGCAAGTTGAAAAGGCACAACTTGAAAGAATTAAACCCAAAACACAGGGCGTTATTGCGTTTATTCCGGCATTTAGATATTGCGAAATTAACGATATTTTATTAGAGGCGGAACGCAAAGGGGCAAAGCCTTTTATTGTAATTTTAGATGGCATTGAAGACCCTCATAATTTGGGTGCAATTATAAGAACGTGCGAATGTGCCGGCGTTGACGGAGTAATTATTCCTGAAAATCGCGCTAGTGATATTACAGACACTGTTTATAAAACAAGTGCCGGCGCAGTTGTTCATATGAAAATTTGCAAAGTAACAAATCTTGCCCGCACAATTGAAGAACTAAAGAAAATGAATATATGGGTTTATGCTTTAGAGGCAGGTGGCAAAAAAATTTACAAGGCAGATTTTACTTACCCAACCGCCATAGTAATAGGGAGTGAGGGGCGTGGTGTTTCCCGCCTGGTAAAAGAGCGTGCTGACGAAGTGCTTTCGCTTGATATGTTTGGCAAGGTAAACAGTTTAAACGCTTCAAATGCGGGCGCAATAGCAATTTATGAAGTTGTTAGGCAAAGGAAAGGTTGATTTAAAGGAGTAAATTTGGCAGAAGAAATTGTTGGTTTAATTACACGTGCACAACAACGGGATAGTTTGGCAATGGAAAGTTTAATTAGGATGTTTAAGCCTAAAGTTATTGCCATTTCACGTGAATATTTTTTGATGGGTGCAGATGTGGATGACCTTATTCAAGAAGGAATGATTGGCTTATACAAAGCCATAATGGTGTATGACGAAAATAAAAATCACAACTTTGGTGCGTTTGCTTCACTTTGCATTCACAGGCAAATGCAAAACGCGGTTAAACTTGCCAACAGGCAAAAAAATTCTCCACTTAACAGTTATTTGCCAATAAATTATTATGGCGGAGTAAACAACGATGAAGGCGAAAACAATCTAGTTATAGTTGATGATAATAGCGATTTTGAAAAAGAATACATAGATAAAGAATTAAATGCCATTTTAATAAGCAAGGTTAAAAACATTTTAAGCGAAAGCCAATTTGAGCTACTAAAATTGTTTTTAAACGGATTAAGTTATAACGCAATTGCCGAAAAACTTGACATTTCCACAAAACAAGTGGATAATAATTTACAAGCAATTAAGAAAAAATTAAAATCTTTAAAAGGAGATATCCAATGAATTTGGCGCTTTATAGGGAGTTCCGCCCAAAAAGTTTTGATGATGTTGTTGGGCAAGATTATATTATTCAAACATTAAAAAATCAAATAAAAACCAATCGCCTAACGCACGCCTATTTGTTTTGTGGCCCGCGAGGAACGGGTAAAACCAGCACGGCAAAAATTTTTGCGCGCGCCGTTAACTGCACCCATTCTACCGATGGCAATCCGTGCGGGCTGTGTGCCGAATGCGTGGCATTAAACGAGCCGAATACTGACATTGTTGAAATTGACGCGGCTTCAAACAATAGGGTGGAAGAAATACGCGATTTGCGTGAAAAAGTTAATTTTCCGCCACTAATTGGCAAATATAAAGTTTATATAATTGATGAAGTTCATATGTTAACCGATAGTGCTTTCAACGCCCTGTTAAAAACGTTGGAAGAACCGCCAAAACATGTAATTTTTATTTTGGCAACAACTGAAATTCATAAACTTCCGGCAACAATTTTGTCCAGATGCACGCGTTTTGATTTTAAACTTTTGCCAATTAACACTTTGGTGGAACATCTTAAAAACGTGTTTAGCCAAAAGAACATTCAGTGTGATGAAAAAAGCCTGCATTTAATTGCAAAAGCGGGCGAAGGCAGTGTTAGAGATATGCTTTCGGTGGCGGATAGCGTGGCATCGTTCAGCAATTATAACATCACTATTGAAACGGCAGAAAAAGTAATTGGGCTATCCAATAAGGATAGCATTAAAAACATTTTGCTTTCAATTTCAAGTAACGATACCGCCGGGCTGTTTGTAAACATTAAACAAGCGCTTGGCAGTGGCAAAAACATTCAAGTTCTTTGCAAGGAAATGGCGGACTACATTAAAAACCTAATTATGATAAAGGTTGGCGTAAGCGATTACGCAGTGCTAGATATTTTGCCGGGGGAATTTGCTTCGCTGGCGGATATTGCCAATAAGTTTGACATAAATTATTTAAAGCACGCATTTAGTAAATTTTCGGGCATTGAATTGGATTTAAAATATAGCCTAAACCCAGAAAATTTGTTTGAAAGTGCTTGTCTTGAACTTGTTGATACAAACTCGGTTGCCAGCCCACAGCCAACAGCAGTTAAACCTCAACCAACGGTAACAAAGCCGGCTGAAAAAATAGAAACGCCAAAGCAAAATCAGCCTGCGCAAGTTGAAACTAAATCGTCTAACGATGCAGAAAGGCTTTGGGGCAATGTGCTGTTAAAGGTTAAAGAAAACAACTTGTTTGCGCTTTCTAACGCACTAAAAAACGTTAACAAAGTGGAAGAAATTGCACATAAATTATTTATACACACTAACGACCAATCTAGTTTCGAAACGATTGACAACCCAGATAGAATTAGTGTATTATTAAAAATGGCAAACCTTTTTGATGATAGCCTTATTGCAGTGGAAATTGTGTACGATAAAGATTCCGCTTCCACGCAAGATATTAAGGATAATCTTAAAGAAGTGTTTAAAAACAAAATAAAATTTAAAGAATAAAAGGAGTTAAAAATGGCATATCACGGTGGTGGCTTTGGTGGCGGAATGAATATGAACGCCCTTATGAATCAGGCCCGCAAAATGCAAGAGCAAATGCTTAAAGCGCAAGAGGAATTAAACGAGGCAGAGGTAACAGGCAAAGCCGGTGGCGAAATGGTTACCGTTGTTATGAGCGGTAAAGGCGAGGTTAAATCAATAAAGCTAAACAAAAGCGCTGTTGACCCAGATGATGTTGAAATGCTGGAAGATTTAATTTTGGTTGCAATTAAAGATGCTTCTGCAAAGGCTGAACAACTTAAAAATGAAAAGATGGGCAGTTTTGCAGGTGGCATGGGCGGACTAATGTAATGGATAGTTTAGATAAACTTATAAACGAATTTTCACATTTGCCAGCAGTTGGCAAAAAAACCGCACAGCGATATGCGTATTTTTTGCTTACTTTAAGCGAAAATGAGGTTAAAGAGTTCGCTTCTTCCATGGTTGAAGCAAAGCAAAAAATTCATTACTGCAAAATTTGCGCAAATTTTACGGATAAAGAGATTTGCGATATCTGTGCCAAACCCAACAAAGCACCAATAATTTGCGTTGAAAGAGCCTAAAGACGTTACCGCAATGGAAAAGGTTAGGGATTTTAACGGCAGTTACCACGTTTTGCACGGCGTAATTAATCCGTTGGAAAATAAAGGCCCTAACGATATTAACATTCGCTCGCTGTTAGATAGAATTAAAAACGAAAACATTGAAGAAGTTATTGTTGCCACAAACCCAGATGTTGAGGGTGAAGCAACGGCAATGTACATTGCCAATTTGTTAAAACCGCTAAACGTTAAGGTTACGAGAATTGCGCAAGGCGTTAGCATGGGTAGCGAGTTAGAGTACACCGATGCGGTTACTTTAAGCAAAGCGCTGGCTTCCAGGCGGGAAATGTAAAAAACAAACCTTTTTAAAAGGTTTTTTTATTTTTAATTTGCACAAACTAATTTAAAATAAATTTTAAATTTTAAGTTTTAATGCTTGACACCGCCCCAAATAAAATGCTATAATCCAAAAAAATATGCGCTCAAATAAGGAGAGTTTAATGGATACAAAAAACAAAATTGTAATTTCAATAAGCGTTGTATGCATGATATTAGCTGTGGTTGTTGTTGCAGTTGTTACAATTTGGGCTTCAACAAACCAAACAATAACAAGCAGTATCCGCGTTAAATATACGGCAATGGAAGTTCGTGGCACCGCATCAGCACAGTGGACGGTTGGCAATAACGATTCCTGGCATGATATGGATACAAACGGCTCTGCCAGCGGGGGTAACAAAACCCTAACTTTTGGTGAAACCGAACTGCCAAACGCCAGCCTAAGCCCAACTGTGGATGTTATAGACATCACAAGCGGAAACCCTTTTGTTGTGTTTAAATATTCATTTACAAACATCGGCAATAACGATTATTATGTGGATTTATCTTACACGGACGATTCTTCCCCAGATGAAAATGTAGTGGTAACCGTGTTGGATACAGTTGATGACTTATCCTCAAACTACACCAACTCAATTACAACTGACTATGACGATTTAATTTCCACAGTGGTGGAAGCCGGCGGTAGCAAATCTATTTATATTTTAGTTAAGTTGGTAGACGATTCTTCTAACGCCAGCTATTCCGGCACTTTTAATTGTAATTTGGATGGTAAAAATTATGGCGGTATGCTTGATTACACTAAAACCGATTCTGCCGTAACAATAAACGGCTTAAAAGAAGGCGTTAAAGCTAATACTTTAAGAATTCCTGAATCAATTGACGGCGTTCCTGTTACTGAAATTACTGCCAACGCTTTTGAAAATCAAACAAGCTTAACAAAAGTAATAATTCCAGATAGTGTGGAAACTATTGGCAGTTGCGCTTTCCAAGGCTGCTCAGGCTTGCAGTATATTGAATTGCCATTTGTTGGTGGCAAAAAGGATATTGACGTTATAACAGACGAGGATGGCAACATCGTAATAGAAGGCAATTCGCTAGACACACAAAACCTTGAATTAGCTGCCGCTTTATTATTAACTCAACCACAATATTCTATCGTCACTTTTAGTTATATATTTGACACAGTAACTGTGGAACAAGTGGGAGAATATCTAAATAATCTAACATATCCTTATTCAATTCCTTCTGGCTTAACAGTAAATGTTCGGGGCGGGGACATCTATTTTGGCTCTTTTGCAATGCAATTGCCTCAAAACAGTACAGTAATTCTTTCGGAAGGCGTAACAGATATTGCCGACTATTCATTTGCAATAAATTTTGGATTAAAAAGTGTAACTATTCCAAGCACGGTGGCAAACATTGGTAATTATGCTTTTGGTATGTGCATCACTTTATCCGATGTAACAATTAAAAACGGCCCTAAGAGCATTGGAGATAATGCTTTTACTCAGTGTAATATAACAAGCATAACAATTCCAGGCAGTGTAGTTACTATTGGAGAGCAAGCATTTGCCGAATGCCCATTAACAGATGTTACAATTGAATATGGTGTAACAAGCATTGGAGAATCTGCATTTAGTGGGTGTTCAGGATTAACCAATTTAACAATACCAGACAGTGTAACGAGCATAGACCAATATGCTTTCTCTAATTGTAGTAGTTTAACAAATATAACAATACCAAGCAGTGTGGAATACATTTCCAATAATGCATTCCAAGGTTGTTCTAGTTTAAATAATGTAACAATTGAAAGTGGTGTACAAAGCATTGGAAGTTCGGCATTTTATAATTGTTCTAATTTAAATGATGTAACAATTGAAAGTGCGTATATTTATGAGTTGGCAGTTGGAACTGACTACTACGATAATGCGGGCGGATTGTTGGGCAACATTATCAAAGGCGGAACGGTTACTGTGCCAACCTCAATTGTGGAAGGTCACACAAACACTTATTTAACCGACCCAGCTAATTATACAAGTAAAAAGGTTGGGACTAATACCGTGTTTACAAAGGTGTAGATTGCCGAGAGATTTCCTTGGCTGAAATTTCTCGCAATGACGGTAAGCGATTATTGCTGACCGGGGAAATATTACTAAAGAGTAAAAAAAATAAGGCAGATGCCTTATTTTTTGTTGAGTTTGCCACAGGAAAGTCATGGCGACTTTCCTTCGCAATGACTGGGAAGCATATGAAACTGTCATTGCGAAGCGGTTGACCATCAAACCGCTGTGGCAATCTCACAAAATGAATGTTTTGAAATTTTTACTAATTGCTAGACATTTCAATTTTTTTGTGATATAATCTTAATTGTATTAATAATAAAAGGATTTTTTTATGGGATTATTTTCTTATTTATTCGCTTCGGATAACAAAAGAAGTTTAATTAAAATTGAAAAGATAGTAAAAAAGGTTGAAGATTTAGCAGACAAATATTCTGCCATGAGCGATGCAGACTTGCAGACTCAAACTCCGGCTTTAAAAGAAAGGCTTGCTTCTGGCGAAACATTAGATGAAATTTTGCCAGATGCGTTTGCTTTGGTTAGGGAAGCATCTACCCGTGTGCTTGGGCAGAGGCATTTCCATGTGCAGTTAATAGGTGGTGTGGTTCTGCACCAAGGGCGTATTGCAGAAATGCGCACGGGTGAAGGTAAAACATTAACCGCCACCACAGCGGTTTATTTAAACGCGCTTACTGGCAAAAATGTGCATGTTATAACGGTTAACGAATATTTGGCAACTAACCAA
>CANQZB010000011.1 GCA_947628195.1 uncultured Clostridia bacterium
GACTTACCTTCACCACCACCATGTGGGTGATCTACTGGGTTCATAACTGCACCACGCACAGATGGGCGAACACCCATGTGCCTAGCACGGCCTGCTTTACCCAAAGATACAATTTCGTTTTCCTCATTGCCAATAACGCCAATTGTTGCACGGCAAGTAACAGGAACTTTTCTCATTTCACCGCTAGGTAAACGAACGGTTGCAAAGTTACCTTCTTTTGCCATTAATTGTGCAGAAAGGCCGGCTGAACGTACCATTTGGCCACCTTTACCTGGTTGCAATTCAATGTTGTGAATTGTTGCGCCAAGTGGAATTTCGGTTAATGGAAGTGCGTTGCCTGGTTTAATTTCAGCACCAACACCGCTCATAACTCTATCGCCAACACTTAAACCTTTTGGTGCAAGTATAAAGCGTTTTTCACCATCTGCATAAACAAGTAATGCAATGTCTGCTGTGCGGTTAGGGTCATACTGAATGCTATCAACGCGGGCAGGAATGCCATCTTTATTGCGTTTGAAATCAATTACTCTATATTTTCTTCTATTTCCGCCACCAATGTGCCTAACAGTTAATTTGCCTTGATTGTTACGTCCGCCAGTTTTTTTAACGTCGCCATCCAAAGATTTTGGAACGTTGGTTTTGTCAGTTGTTCTAACTTTATATGACTTAAATCTGTTAGCTGGTGAGGTAGGTTTTAAATTTCTTATAGCCATTTCTTACTCCTTTTAGTTCAAACTCTCAAAGAAGGCAATAGGTTTGGAATCGGCTTTTAAGAAAACGATTGCTTTCTTATAATCACTTGTTTTACCAACAACTAGCCCGTTCTTTGTGTTTCTTTTTTTGGTTGTGCCTTTAACAGTAACTGTGTTAACGCGTGCTACTTTAACTTCAAAAAGCTGTTCAACGGCTTTTCTTATTTCAATTTTGTTAGCATTTAGGTTAACTTTAAAGGTGTAAATTTTGTTTGGGAAGCCAGCATATGATTTTTCTGTCATAATAGGCTCTAAAATGATATCATGTGCGTCCATACTATACATAAGCCTCCTCTAATTTTTTTATTGCGTCTTTAGTGAAAACGACATAGCGGTTTTCTACTAATTCTTTAACATTTAATAAGCTTGCATCTACACAGCTAACTTTTTGTATGTTGCCAGTTGCGCGAAGCACGTTTTCATCCTTGCCTGCAGTAACAATAATTGTGCGTTTATCTAGCCCAAAAGTTTTTAAGAACTCGCTTGCTGCTTTTGTTTTTGCGTCAGCAAATGTTAATGCGTCAACCACAAAAACTTCTTCTTGCCTAATTTTTTGAGAAATTGCGCTTGCAAATGCAATGTCGCGCATCTTTTTATTGATTTTAACTCTAAAATCTCTTGGCTTTGGTGCAAACACTACGCCACCGCCATCGAATTGAGGCGCACTCTTTTCATCATGACGAGCATTACCTGTGCCTTTTTGCCTATAAATTTTCTTTTTACTTGCATTAACTTCACTTCTTGTTAATGTGGATTTTGTGCCTTGGCGCGCGTTGTTATTTAGTGCCACAACAACTTGGTGAATTAACGGTTCGTTATATTCAGCCTCAAACACTATGCTGTTAAGGTCAACAGTGCCAACGGCTTCCTTTTTCATATTATAAACTTTAAGTTTTGCCATAGTTTTCTCCTTTACGCTTTGCTAGCGGTGCGGATAGTTACAATGGACTTTTTAGCGCCAGGGATTGCACCCTTAACCATAATTAAGTTTCTATCTGCATCTACGCGTATAACTTTTAAATTTTGAACAGTAACAGTTTCGTTACCATATTGACCAGGCATCTTTTTGCCTTTGAACACTCTGCTTGGGGTTGAGTTTGCGCCCATTGAACCAACTTCTCTGTGCACAGGGCCAACACCGTGAGTCATTTTAAGCCTTTGTTGGTTCCAGCGTTTAATAACGCCAGTGAAACCGTGGCCTTTTGTTGTGCCAGAAACATCTACCACATCACCAGCAGTAAACATATCTGCTTTAATCTCTTGACCAAGAGCGAACTTGCTCATGTCATCATACTTAAACTCTTTTAAAACGCGTTTAGGTTCAACGCCAGCCTTTTTAAAAGCGCCTGCTTGTGCTTTGTTAACATTTTTTGCTTTAATTTCGCCAAATGCTAGCACTGCACTGTCGTAACCATCAACATCTTTGGTTTTAATTTGAGTTACATAGCAAGGACCCGCTTCAATAACTGTTACAGGCTCTACTCTGCCATCATCTGTGAACACTTGTGTCATGCCCACTTTTCTACCTATAATTGCTTTATTCACAGTATCCTCCTTATAATTCCACCTTAATGTCAACACCGGCTGGAACGTTCATCCTTGTAAGCGTTTCAACAGCCTTTGCATTAGGTGCATAAACATCAATTAGTCTAAAATGAGTTCGGGTTTCAAATTGTTCCCTACTATCCTTGTTTACGTGTGTTGAACGTAAGATTGTAACCACTTCCTTTTTAGTAGGTAGCGGAATTGGGCCAGAAACTTTACAGCCCGACTTTGTTGCAGTGTCAAGTATTCTTGAAACTACATTTTCGAGTAAACCTGTATCGTAAGATGCAAGTTTAATTCTTAATTTTGTTGTTGCCATTTTTCTTCTCCTTTTATTTTTTAGCAATTTCCAAAGAACCGAATAACTTAACTTATAGCAATCCCAATTTTTAAGTAAATTAAATCTTTTTACTTCAATTTGTAGTTTGAGGTGCTAGTAGCAGTTTAAATTTTAACAATTTACTTACGCGCATTACACCAAGCCGTGTGTTAAGTGCTAATCTTCAAAATAAATTGGGCTTTAAGCCCTTTATTCTCGGTTCAAGCCATATAGGCTTTAAGGTCGGCACAAATTCCCATTTGTTGTTGCTAACAAATGCAACCTTATGCGTCTTCCCCTAGTTATGCGGAACTTTCCACATGATTAGTGTGCTTATTCTAGCATAGAAAAAAGAGTTTGTCAACCCTTTTTCATAAATTTTTTAAATTTTTTTAGTCAACATGATTTTGCTGTGCTTGAAGAGCGGCAATCGTTTCTTTGTTTTCCTTATCTTCTTCATCTAATTCGGCAATTCTGTGCATAACATAGCCCGGCTTTTGAAGTTCTTCTCTTCTTTCTTCGTTGCGTTTGCAAGTTTTTACCAACATACTAATGCGACTTCGCACTTTTTCGTTAAAAGTTTCTTCAACCGCTTGCCATAAAGCGTCTTCAAATCCTTCAATCTGGAATAAAACACCTCTTTCTGAATTGTAAAATGAATAATCTAAAATATCTAACAAATCCACACAAAGATTATGTTTTTCACCAGAAACTATGCGCCCAACACCATAAGTGCGGGTAACTTTGGTTTTATCTGTAGGGCTTAGTTCAATAATTTCCACAACAAGATAAGGCTCATCGTATGCTTCTGCAACCTTAAAAGATGCGGTAGCCCCTCCTGTTTTTAACACGCCTTTAATATATTTGTTTAATTTCTTTTTTAAATATGCAAGGTCAACCCTAAAAATTTCTCTGTTTAACCTATTAAAGTTACATATCTCTTCAGTTGTGTTTGTCATTTCTTCTTCCCAGTTTTTAACTTTTACCCCGGCTTGAAAACCTATAATAAGTTTGTTATGTTTTTCCATTAATTGTCTAAATTCACTAAATTTCATAATTACTCCTTAATTAATGCCTTATTGTGTTTTTTACACAAATTTAGGGCTTTTTATTTTTTTACATTACAAAAGTTGAGTTTTTTTGGCTTCGTACTTTAAGTTTTCCTTAACAATATCCCACAACAGACTTTCAAAGCCGTTATATGAAAGCACAACATTTCTGCTGTGCCAAAAGGTTGAGTTTGCATCAAGAAGTTTGCCTAAATCCACCCAACCAATATCGTTAAAGAACTTGTAACTGCCGAACACAACTTTATCCCCATTGCCCAGATCTAGAATTAAAGAATTGTTTCTGGTAACGAACTGAACATTTATGTTTGCGCTGTTCTTAAAAAATGCCTTAATCCTTTGTTCTAGCAAATATTCATCAACAAGAAAAACATTTTCATATTCTTTAAGATAATTGTGCACTTCTTGTGAATTTTTGCGCATTTCCTTTTCAATAGGTTTTCTTAAAGATTTTGGTGCGGAATAAAATTCTTCCACTAATTCATTATGTTTTTTGCAAGATTCTCTAAATTCTTCAAATGTCATAATTCCTCCTAAATTAAATCTAAGTAAATTTTAACACCATTATTGTAATTTGTCAATACCCTTTTTTAAATTTGTTTTTATTTTATTCTTTACTTTTAAATGGGAAATAAATATAATATAAGTATGAAAAAGTTTTTTAAGAATGATGAGGGCTTTGTGTGTGCTAATTGCGGAAAACTTGTGGGCAAATTGAATTATTCTTCTCGCGGCCATTGCACAAATTGCCTATGCTCTATTCACATAGATATTCATCCTGGGGATAGGTTAAATTCTTGTGGCGGGCTTTTAATTCCCACCGAAATAACGCCAAACAGTAAAAAGGGCTATGTAATTAACTATACGTGTCAAAAATGTGGCAAAACACATAATAATAGAACAGCAGAAGATGATAATTTTAAAACAATTTTAAAAGTTATGAACAAAACTTATAACTATTTAAACTTTAAAAAATAGGCAAAACCGCGCTAATTTCAGCACTAATTAATGCTTAAAATTAAAATTCAATAAAAAGTTAAAAAATTTTTAAAAAAGGTATTTACAAATAAAAATTTTTGTGCTAAAATGATTGCGAATAAAAAAGGAGAACATTATGGCAGAAAATAATCAAGAATATCTGTTTGACCCTGAAAAGAGCAGGACCGCTAACAAACTTTTAAATATGTCTTGTGATGAATTGGCAGAAAGGTATCTTTTGCCAAACCCCGCTAAAACAAAAAATTTGCATGAGGAATTAAAACGCACTTTAAATTTGCACACTCCAGATGATAGCGATTACAGATTCCCTCTGCTTGCTTCTTTAATGGGCGTTAATTTGGATGCAATTTGTGTATGTTTAGTAAGGAAGGTTGAATCCATTATTACCGATGATGGATACAAACTTAACATTGTTCAAATATGTGAAGATTATGAAAATATTTTAAGAGAAAATTTAAAAGAAACTAAACGTTCGGTAGCAACCCAACAAAAAACCGCCACCCCATTTATTCAGCAAACAATTAAATTTATATCTTACTTATTGTTGAACAAGGCATATTTTAAAGATGTTTCTGCCGTTTATGAATTATAATTAACAAAAAAATCACCGTTTGCGGTGATTTTTTATATCAAATTCATTTCATCTATATTGCTGTTTACGTTGCCTCCGTTAAGCCTTACATTGTCATCGGCAACAATACTATCATTCAAATTAAATTTAACTTCTTTTAATTCTTTTTTCTTTGGTGCTTTTGCTTTTTGTGTTTCTGTTGAAGTTTCAGTTTGCATTGGCGCTTTTGCAAATTCCTTTTCTTTTTGTTCTTCGCGCATCTCATTGCGGTCATATGTTTGAGTTACAAAATTTTTACGTCCATTGGTTGAGGATGGTGTTGAATTTGCCGATTTTTGTTTTGGCAATTTATAATTAGATGGTTTTACAAAGCCAATTCCCGTGCCTTTGGCAGGTTTTACTTTTGGCTGAGATTTTGGTGCAGATGCTCGATTTTTAGGCGCCGTAGCGGTTGAAGCAACCGTTTCCTGCACAGGAGCTTTTGCCGTTTCCACTTCGGTTATAATCGCTTCGGAAACTATATTTGCCGTTTTAACGCCCGCGCTAATTAAATATTCCAACAAAAACAATACATTGTCATTTTCTTCCGATTTCTTTTCTTTTGGAGTTAAAAGGTCAATCGCACGAGCGTACAGCCTGGTTTCCGCATTCTTATAACTTTCATTAAAATCGGTTTTTATTTCTTCCAACGATTTATTGCTATAATCGCCAACATCTATTTGGGTTATTGTGTTAGCCTCTTCCTCTTCGGCGTTTTCGTGGGCTTTTACTGGCGGTTTTTCTGTTTTTAAATCTAAATTTTGCCTAGATTTTATTGCGTAATCACGGTTAATATTTCGCAAATCGCCATCAAGTTCTTGTTTTTCTTGTTCGGTTAACACATTTAAATTGTTTTCAACGGTGGTGGTTAAAATTTCATTAAAGGTTTTTACAAAATTGGCTTTATCTAACCTTATAATGCCTTTTTTCTCTTCCATTTGGGTTTTAACTGCTTCGCCGACCACGGCTTTAAGTTTTGGGTAATTTTTTAAAGAGTTAATTACATTTACTGCGTACTCTGCCTCAATCTCTTCAATTTCTGCCTCTTTATTTAAAAGTGCAGTGTTGGCAAGCATTAAATATTTAAAACGGTTAACCAAGCCAAAATAATTAGCCAAAGTTGCTTCGTCCATATTAAACACATCAAGCACAGCCCCGCCAAAAGCGCTTATGTTCCAGCGCCTATAAAGCAAATTTCTATCTATTTCGCCCGCGGTTTCAACCTCATCTAAAACATATTCATTAATGTTGCTATATGCCCCAGAATTTAGCCTAAAATTCCCCTCAAAGCGAATTTGCTCAACCAAACTTAAACAAGCGCGGTTGCCTTCGTATGTAACTAAAAAGGTTAATTGCTTATCCAGTTTTAGTTCACTATGGCAGACTTCCATGTTATCAACACTATCCACAATAAATTTGCGCATGGAAATAAGTTCTGTAACAATTTCTGGCGCAATAATATATTCGCCTTTGTTGTTAAAATCACCCAACATAAAGCCCAAAATTGTGTGGCGCATATTGTTAAACTTTAAATACTCAATCTTGGCACTATCTTCCACAAAGCCTAATTCAGAATCTGGTTTAAGGTATTTTGCCATAGTTTTCTCCTAATATAATTTTACCACAACTAAATATTTTTAGCAAACAAAATAAATGAATTGTAATAATTTTTATTTGAAAAATAAAATTGTTTTAAATTTATTAAAGTGCAAAAAAAATGCGCAAATTATTCATCTTGCGCACTTAATTTTGCTTGTTGGTCAGCAAGCGTTAAAGCATCTAACATTTCATCAAGGTCGCCATTCATAAAAGCATCTATGTTATAAAGGCTTAAACTTATGCGGTGGTCAGTAACTCGGCCTTGAGGGAAGTTATATGTGCGTATGCGTTCGCTTCTATCCCCCGTGCCAACTTGATTTTTCCTATTTTGGCTATATTCTGCTTGTTTTTGCTGTTGATAGTAATCATACAACTTTGCACGAAGCATTGCAAACGCTTTTTCTTTGTTCTGGGTTTGGCTTCGCTCGTCTTGGCAAGTTACAACAATTCCGGTTGGGAAATGCGTTATGCGAATGGCGCTTTCTGTTTTGTTAACCTTTTGACCACCCGCCCCACTGCTTCTAAAAAGGTCTATTCTTATATCCTTTTCATTTATTTCCACTTCGGCATCTTCCATTTCTGGCAAAATGGCAACAGTTGCAGTCGATGTGTGCACTCTGCCCTGACTTTCGGTTTCTGGCACACGCTGAACACGATGCACGCCACTTTCAAATTTAAAACGGGCGTAGGCATTCTTGCCCTTTATCATTGCTTGAACTTCTTTAACGCCACCCAGTTCAGTTTCTTCAATATTTAAAATTTCCATTTTGTACTTGTGGCTATCGCAGTACATTTTATACATTCTTAAAAGGCTGTTTGCAAACAGCGCACTTTCTTCACCGCCAGCGCCGGCGCGAATTTCAAGAATAACATTTTTGGTGTCGTTTTCGTCTTTAGGAAGAAGTAGAATTTTAAGTTTTTCTTCACTCTCTGCGATTTTTTCTTTTAAAATTTGGCTTTCTTCCTTAAGCATTTCTCGCATTTCTACATCGGTTTCTGTTTTAATTAATTCGTCTGCCGAGTGCAAATCTTTATCTAATTTGCAATAAATGTCATACTCTTCCATAAGCGGTTGAAGGTTGGCGTGTTCTTTAACCTTTGCCTGCCAAACAGATGTATCCGCAATTATTGCTGGGTCTGCAATTTCGGCAGTAAGTGCATCAAACCTTGCCTTTATTCCTTTAAGTTTTTCTATCATAATTCTCCTATTTTTTAAACACCATAACCCTATTTACGCCGTTATAATCTTTAACAATTTCCACAAGATTAAAATCGTTAAACAAACTTCCAATAAGTTCCGCCTGATTTTCGCCAATTTCTAAAATAAGCATTCCGTTATCATTAAGGTGCTTTTTGGCGTTATCGTGAATAATGTTGTAATATTTTAAGCCCATATCGCCACCGTCAAGCGCAATAACGGGGTCATATAACCGCACTTCCTCTGGCAAATCTTCAATTTCATCGGCGGGGATGTATGGCGGGTTGGATACAATTAAATCAAATTTATCTTCAATATTTTCAAACATATTAGTGCGGATAAAATTAATTATTGCATTGTTTTTGTAAGCGTTGTTTTTTGCAACGGTTATTGCTTTTTGAGAAACATCTGTTGCCGTAACTTCAACATCGGCATTTCGTTTGATTGAAATTGCCAAACAACCAGAGCCGGTGGATAAATCCAGCACTGTTTTATAGCCGTTTTCATTAATGTATTTTAAGGCTTTTTCTACAATAAGTTCACTTTCTTGGCGTGGGGAAAGCACATTTTCGTTAACCTCAAATTTTATGCCGTAAAAATATTTATAGCCTAAGATTTTATCCACAGGCATGCCCGTTTTGCGCTTTTCAGCCAAACTAAGCACCGCTGACACGTCCTCATCCGAAATCTCATCAATTAAATTAAGTTCGGTGTGTTTAACTTTTAAAACATGAGCAATTAAAAAATCAGCATCAACTTCATCAATGTTGAGTTGGCTAAATTCTGCTCTTAAATTCTTTTTAAACTCTGAAATTTTCATAATTCTTTTAATATAACAAAAAAGCGCATCCAGTTTTTAGCCTATGCAAAAAAGGATACGCGCCATGCTATTTTCTATTGAATTTTTTATTAAATTTATCTACTCTACCTTCTGTATCCACAAGTTTTTGTTGGCCAGTAAAGAATGGATGGCATTTATCACAAACTTCAAGTTTAACAATGTCGCCTTCCTTGGTGTTAGGTTTAGAAGTTTTGCCTTTAAACTCTGCACCACAAGCACAAACAAAAGTTACAGTTACATAATTTGGTTGTATATCTTGTTTCATAAAATCTCCTTGTAAATTTTATTATTGCTAGTAGATTATACAAGGTTTTTTTTAATTTGTCAACAGTTTTTTGCAATTTTAATAATTTTTAATGCCACCCTATTTATATCTCCCGCCCCAACAAACGCAACAGACGGGTAAAAATCCACTAATTTTTGAACAGCTTTTCGGCTTGCAAGGTATTTTACATCGACATTTTCGGCTTTTAGCATAAGATACAACTCGCGGGCAGAATAGCCGTCTGTTTTCTTTTCTCTGGCAGGGTATTCCTTATATATGCAAAGATTTTTTACATCTTTAAGTACGGAAAGGAAATCATTAATTAAATATTTTGTGCGCGAATATGTGTGCGGCTGAAACACAATAAGGCTGTTAGGTTCTTCGCTTGTAAAAGTGTTTAAAAACGCCTTAATTTCAGTAGGGTGATGCGCATAATCGATGTAAATTTTTGTTTTATTTGCCCTGCCAAGATATTCATATCTTCTTGGAACGCCTTTAAAGGTGTTTATGGCTTTGTTTATATTATTTTCGCTTACTTTTAAAAATTTGCACACTTCCACTGCCAAGGCTATGTTTTTAAGATTGTGTTCACCTTTAATTTGGGGTTTTAAAATTTTATCCTTAATTATATTGCCAGCATGGCTAGCATAAGGCGCAAGGTTTAAATTTTTATAGTCCACAAGGTTTAAATTTGTTAATTTATTTAAAAATTTTGTGCTGGGCTCGTTATAAACAAATCTATAATCCGCGCGTTTGGCAAAGGTTAAAAACGCCGAACGCAAATTAAACATTGTTTTGTAACTTTCCATGTGGTCTGCTTCCACATTTGTAATTACAGCGATGTTGGGATGTAGGCTTAAAAAACTTTTGTTATATTCGCAGGCTTCCACAACTAAAAACTCGTCTTCAACATTAAAGCGCGGTGCAAAAACATCTGCACCAATATGGCAGGAAACTTTCTTGCCATCTAGCCTCAATATTTCATAAATTAAGCTGGCTGTGGTGCTTTTTCCGTGCGTGCCTGCAACGGCTATAACCGTTTTAAAATATTTAGTTAATTCACTTAGTGCTTCTGCCCTATCAATAATTGGTATGTTTAATTTTTTAAGTGCCGTTACAAATTTATTATCCTCTTTAATTGCGCCAGTTTTTATGCATAAATCTGCCATTAAAAAATCTTTATTAAAGCGGTGAGTTATTCTTATTCCGTTTTCGCACAAAATGTTGGTGTATTCACTTTTTTTTGCATCGTAACCCAAAACTGTAAAGCCCAAATTCTTGTAAGCAAGGGCAAGTTGATGCATGCTAACCCCGCCAATGCCTAAAAACAAAATTGTTTTCTTTTCCATAATTTTTTATATGTATTTTTTAAAAATTTGGCATCACATATTTATAGTTTTTAAAATAATGTAAAAAATTTTGCCAATTTTAATTAAAATAACGCAAAATTGCTTTAAATCGTTTGCATTTTTTTGGTGTTTAGGTTAAAATAATAATGACTACTAGGTAGTTAATCTTAAAAAGGGAAGGTGAACATACTTGAAAATCTCAGACATTAGAATCTGGATGGTTAACAAGGATGATAGCAAGTTAAAAGCCGTTGCCTCTTTCACTATTGACGATGCATTTGTAGTGCATGACGTTAAAATTATTGAAGGCACAAACGGGCTATTCATTCAAATGCCATCAAGGAAAGCGCCACATGGTGAGTATAGGGATATTGTACACCCATCAAACACTCCTACTCGTGAGCAAATCAGTTCAGAAATTTTGGCTGCGTACGACAAAGAAAAGAATAATCAATAATTTGCCTTTTCTAATTAATTAGCAACCATCAAGGGCTTAAAAGCCCTTTTTTTATTTGTTTATTTAAATGAAAAAAGAGCGGTTTTAACCGCCCTTTTATTATGCTAATTCATTAATGTAAAGTTGAACAAACCTTAATGTTAAGCCGTTGTTTGCATACCAACTTGCATTGCCTGATAATGTGGTAACTGTATCAAACTCTAAGGTAAATCTATATTCACTGCCAAACCAGTTAAATGCAGAGCCTGCACCGTGTAAAACCACTTCGCCATCAAATGAACTTGTGTTGTTGAATGCTTCAGCATTAACATCTTTAACAAAACTTCTCTTTTCTGCTGAAGTGTCGGTCATGTCATTACCTGTTAACCAGTCGTTAGTAATATTAGAAGATTGATAGTTAAAGCCTGCCAAGTCAGTAACATTAATAACAACGTTCTTCATTGTTCCGGAAGCGCCATCTTCAGCATACAAATTGTAAGAGTTTGCAGATCTTCCGCCCCAAGCTTCGCCTAATGTAACATTGTTTGCATCTCTCCAAGTTTCTTTATAGAAAGCGTCTGCATATCCAGCAAATTCACTGTTGATTGTAGCTTTATTTAAAACTGCTCCATCTGGGAAGATTAAAGCAATTAATGAAACTTTTGCACCGTTTGATGCGCCTTCAATCACGCTAGATGCTTGAACATTTGTAATAGTTGAATTGCCTTGTGCATAAACCACACCTGCAACATATCTATCGCCTTTAATGTTATTACGTTCAATAGTTGTAACGCCTTCAACTGTGGTTAATTTGCCCACAAACACTTGGTCTAAGTTACCGCCATTCATGTTTACAACCGCACCTGCAACAGTGTTGCCTTCAATATTAGAAGAATTTACGAATAATTGAGAAGCAGATCCTTCGTTTGTAACAATTGCACCAGCAGAGCGATAATCTTTATCTGTCATTAAAGTGCCAAGTCTGGTTAAATTGTTGTAAGCGTTTCTAATAGTGCCATTATTAATTACTGCAATACCGCCAATATTTAAAACATTTGCTGTAACAGTATCTTTATTTAAAATACCAGCACCTGTTACGGTTACATTTTCAACTGTGCCGTTGTTTTCTGCAACTAAACCTGCAAGGTTCAAAGCAGAATTTGTTTTTTCTACATTAATTGTAACGTCTGCGTTAGAGTTGCTTAAACTTGCATTGTTAACAGCAACCAAACCTGCAACATCAGCTTCGAAACTATCTTTGCTGTAATTTACTATTAATTCAACTTGGTTGTTGTCTAACGAGCCATTGTTCTCTGCAACTAAACCTGCAATCTTTTCATTGCCAGATAGTGTTGCTTTAACCATATTGCCAGTTAATTCACCAGATCTAACAACTGCAACCACACCAGATGCATTAGTTATTTGCGCGCCAGTTACAACAGTTAAACGTCCGGTTTGGCCAATTTCGCAATTTAATATCTTTGTTCCGTTATCTATAACACCTGCAACTGCACCAAAGTTGGTGGCAGTTAAGTTAATATCTTCTGCAAAATCGAATGTAACGTTTTCTATTGAAGAAACAGAGCCTTCAACGCTGGATACAATTTCGCCTGCAAGCGTACCTGCATTGTTAATTGTTTGACCATTTTCATTTACAAAACTAACATTTACAAATTTAATATTTCTTACTATAGAATTATCTATTTTTGTAAATAAGCCCATGTTACCTTCGCTTACACCAATTTTTAAGTTTTTAATAACTGCGCCTTTACCATCTATAACGCTGTTAATTAATTGATGTGGAGTTAAGGTTTCGTTAGCAAAGTCATATTCTTCACCAGTCAATTCGATTCTAACGCCTTCCAAATCTGCATCTAATTTTTCTTTTAAATCTTCCACATTTGTTACAGGAGTTCTATCCAACTCACTTGCTAAATAATCCGAAGTAACGCCTGGGAATTCGCTATCTGACATTTTCAAAGTAGGTAACTCATTAATAGAATAGTTCCAAATTAATGGGCTCCACAAAACTTTGTCTTCAGCGCTGTAGCCATAATAAGTGTATTCTTTATCTGTGTAATATTTTAAATCGTTAACGGTGGTTGCTGTTACAAGGTAGAAACCTTTATCTATTTGAACTAAACCTTTTTCAGAAACCACTTCGTTTTCAATATAGTTTTTAACTGTATCGTTAGAATAAGCAATAAGTTTATCTGCACTGCCAACTGCATAGTTACCAACTAAATATTTTAGTTTTGCGTTTTTGCTATCGGTTGTTTCTTCATCGTTAGTTGTAGCGAATTCACCAATAAATGCTTCAAAGTTAGCAACTTCGCTATTTGCAACAGCATAAGATTGACGAATTGTGCCTTTGTTTTTAGAAACAACAAATCTGCCAACCAAACCGCCAAGTTTGCCTTCGCCAGCAAGGGTTAGTTCGTTAACATAAACTGCATTAACGCTAGATTCTTGCACTTCGCCTAGCAAACCACCTGCTACGCCGTTAGCGGTAACTGTTGTGTTTTCAGCATAAGACATTTCTACCGTGCTGTTAGCATTAACCAAACCAACCAATGCACCAACTTTTGCATCCGCGCTTGTGCTTGCAACGGTGGAATTTTCCACCCTAATTTTGCTTACATAGCCTTGAACTTCGCCTGCCAAAGCGCCAGCAGTTGCAAATTCGCCATCTATATTGGCATTAGAAATAACTAAATCTGTAACATAAGCGTCTGGGCCAATAGAAGAGAACAAGCCCGCATTAGTTAAAGAAGCATCTTCTTCAGTTAAGTTTAACCTAGAAATAACATGGCCATTGCCGTTAAAGTGGCCTTTAAATTGCTTATAACCTTGGTCTACAATATGGCCAATTGGCAAAAAGTTTTCGGTTAAGGTAATATCTTTCATTAATTCATAATAGCCATCAAGCCCATAGGTAGAGCCAATAAGTGCCAAATCGTCTTCATCAAATAAATTGTAAGGATTTGCCACACTACCGTCACCAATGTGCACTTTAATTGTAAAAGATGGGAACTTTTTGTTGGTTGTTGAAATAACAACGTCAACAACGCCACCTTTTTTAGCTAAATAATAGCCATCGTTTTGATATTCTACATAAGTGGTAACATCTTCACCACCTGCATTGTAATTGTAGGATGTGTGTTTATTTTTCCTTTTAACGTTCAAACCAAGTTCGTTTACTGAAATAATATCGTTAACATTGCAGTAAATTTCTTTGGTTGTGAAGTTAATAATTTCATCGTTGCGCAAGAAATAATATGTAGTAAGGCTAATGCATACTGCAACCACTATGCCAACTAGAACGACTAAAAATTTTTTCATTTTTCTCCCCTCCAACAAGAATTGATACCCCTATTATAACCAAATCTGTGAATTTGTCAATACCCATTTTAAAAATTTTTTAAATTTTTTTAAGGTTTACAAATTTTAGCCGATTTTAAGGGTAACCCACTTAAATGATTTATGCAAAAAATTTTATTTTAACTACTAATTTTACTTAATTTAGCATTAATGTTATTAAATTTAAATAAAGATTTGGTTTTTTTTAAAAAATGTTGTAGTATATTACAGTGAAAATTGTGGGCAGTGTTGAAAATATTGTGTTTAGGAATGCAGAAAACGGTTATTCTGTTATAAATCTTTCACACAACAATAAAAAAATCACCGCAGTTGGCACTGCACCCGAGGTTTATGAGGGGCAAACTGTTGAAATTGAAGGCGAATTTGTTGTAAACAAAAAATTTGGCGAACAGTTTAAAATAAATGAAATTAAGGTGGTTGAG
>CANQZB010000012.1 GCA_947628195.1 uncultured Clostridia bacterium
ATTCAATGTGAATATTTTGCTTTGGTTGGGCTTGGTCAACTTATGAACACAATAAGGCTGATTAAAAAGCATTTAACTCCTGAAATTGAGGTTGAGGGGGTTTTGCTAACGATGAAGGACAATAGAAGCAACCTTGTTGCCCAAGTTGCAGACGAAATAAAAAAGTATTTCAAGCAAAAGGTGTATGAAACCACTATTCCAAGAAATATTAGATTGGCAGAAAGCCCTAGTCACGGCAAGCCTATTCTGTTATATGACCCCAAAAGCAAAGGTGCGTTGGCATACAAAAGCCTATGCGATGAATTTTTAAAAAATCAATAGATGTTCCACGTGGAACATCTTTTTTTATGCAATTTGACTTAAAAAGTTAAAAAAATTTGGTGCAAATATTTGACAGCCCGTGAAATTTTAAATATAATTAAATTAATGTTCCACGTGGAACAATGGAGGAGAAATGAAACAGAGTTTAGGAAGAGGGCTGGATAGTTTGTTAAAATCTTACGAAAGCGAAGAGGAAGTAAAGCCTAAAACAACTAAAACCACGGCGAGTGGAGGCGAAGTTGTTGAACTGCCTATTAATAAGGTTTATGCAAACCCTAATCAGCCAAGAAGGAATTTTGACAGCGAAAGTTTGAACGAATTGGCGGAAAGCATAAGGGTGCATGGCTTAATTCAGCCAATTATTGTAAATGAAACCGACAAAGGTTACATGATTGTCGCGGGTGAGCGAAGGTACAGGGCTTGTAAACTTGCGGGCTTAAATGACATTAAGGCTTTGGTTAAAAAGTATTCAAATAAGCAGATTTCGGAAATTTCACTTATAGAAAACTTGCAACGTGAGGATTTAAATCCAGTTGAATTATCCAAAGGAATTAAGCGTTTAATGGAAGAATATGGGCTAACGCAAGATAAAGTTGCTGAAAGGCTGGGAAAATCTCGTTCGGCAATAGCTAATTCACTGCGAATTTTAACTTTGTGCCCAGAAGTTATTGAACTTGTTGAAAAAGGGAAAGTGTCCTTCGGCCATGCAAAAGTTTTGGCGGGTGTGAGTGATTATGCTGTTCAGTTGATGTTGGCAAAGAATGTTGCCAAGGATAAATTGACCGTGCGCGACCTTGAAAGAGAGGTGGAATCACTTAACGCAAACAAAAGTAAAAAGAAAGCAAAGCCTCTGCCAAGTGAAGAGTTAAAAGACTTTGTTAGTCAACTTCAACGCAGATTGGGAACAAAAGTTAACGTTATAGGCAACGATAAAAAGGGAAGGATTTACATAGATTATTACAATCAAGACGATTTGGATAGAATTTATGACATCATTTTAAGAAAATAATTAAAAATTTTAAAAAAATAGTTGAAAAATAATAAAAAAGCCTTAAATTAGGCTTTTTTATTTTATTTGTTTGTTAAATTCTGCTAAAACATCTTGTTTTATTTCTTCAATAGGCTTGGTTGTTTGGAATGCCGATGCTCCAATATGCCCACCGCCGTTAAATTGTTTGGCAATAACACCAACATCAAACCCCTTTTTTGCTCGCATACTAACATAGAATGAATCCTTAATTGGATATATAAAGCAGGTGAAAATGTTTCCTGCAATTTGTGCCAGTTGATTGATTATTCCTTCAAAATCATTGGCGGTGATTTTTTTGTTATCAATTTCTTGATTTGATATTGAACTTATAATAATCTTACCATCCTTGTAAGTGGTTATGTTCTTTATTGCGAGTGAAAGTATCTGCATAGAACTTAACGAGCGGTTGTTAAATATAAGGTTATAATAATAATTTACATCAATCATTTTTGCGCAAGCGCCAGCAGTGTTAAATGTGCGCTGGCTGATGTTTCCAACAGTGAAATTGTTTGTGTCGGCAATTAGTCCGCAATAAATTCTGGCCATTGTTTTGGCTGGCGGAGCATAATTAAATTCATTAAATATTGCATAAAGAATTTCACAAGTGGAGCTAGTCTGTTCAACATATTGAAGGTTTAATTTAAAGTTGTTTGTTGCGTGGTGGTCTATGCAAATTTGAATTGGCGATTGGTTGAACACGGTTATGTATTTGCCCATTCTTTCAGGGGTTGTGCAGTCTAAACTAATTGAAGCATCATATTTTTTAGGTGTTGGGTTAAGTGTGTTTGCGCCAAGCAAATTCTTGTAATTTTCGTTTAGCGCCCCATCATTTTCGGCGAAAATATCAACCGATTTAATATTGAACTTGTTAGTTAGAAAATCTTTCATAGCATATAAACTGCAAATAGCATCAGCATCTGGGTTGATGTGGGCTATTAAGCATGCCGAACTAACCCTTTTTAATATTTTAAGTGATTTGTAATTTTTCATGCTTATATTATAACACAATTTGCTTTTAATTGAAAATGTTTTTAACAAAGGGCTTAAATGCCAGTTTTCCACAATCTGCCCATTCGCTATTTTGCTGAAAATATTTTGAAAATTGAAAAAACGACAGGTTTTTCAACAATTTTTTAAGAAAAAACGGCAAGTTATCCACAATTTGTGGAAAAGTGTGTGGATAACTTGTGGAAATCGTGTGGAAAACACAGGATAATTGTGGAAAACTTTTTATTTTACAAATTTTTAACTTTGACGATAAATATAATGGGGCAAGGCGGACTGCTTTTGGCGTAAAAACGGGTTTTGCCCTTGAATTTTTAAAATTTGCGCCGTTTAGTTGCAGAAACATCATAGATTTTTTGGGGTTTTTTAAACAATTCAGATTAAACAAAAAACAACAAAAATTTTAAATCCGTATTGACAAAAACGAAAAATTGTGGTAAAAATATAAATATGGAACAAAAACTGCACAAAAACGCTGCAAAAGCACTTTCAACCCAACAAAATGTTGGCAGTTTTTTGCCGGAAAAGGTGTGGACTAACAAAAACGCAGAAAAGCAAAGAAAAAAGATGAAAAGAACGCCCAAGAAGAAAAAACCGCACACACTGCTTAAATGTGTTTCCGTTGCGCTTGCTGGTGGCTTAATTGGATACATGACTTACATCAATTTGTTGGCAAGAGCATATAACGACACTTTGCCAAGCCGGGACCCGCACACCGCTGAAGACGTGTTTGACCCTAACGGCAACGATTTTGAATTTGGTGATGATAGCCAAATTATAACCGACACAATGGATGAGAGCGAAATTAAAGTTTTAACAGAAAATTTTATTAATAATATTAGTGAAGATGCTAGAAACCGCTGTGAAACAGAAGTGGGGCAAATTAGCGAAATTTTGGCGTGTGCATTAATTCCTTGCAATATGATTGAAGGTGCCAACGAGATAGATAAATATAGGCTTTCAATTTTGTTTAAAAACGAGAACGAAAATTTGTTTGAATTGCAATATTTTACCGGCACAGATTTTGAAAGCGATGCAGAAACCTCGAAAGATTATTTTGCAGACTTTATCAACTATTTATATTATAACTGTTCAATTCTTTCTTGTGTGGATATAACGGACAACCTAGCACTGTTTGACGGCTGTGTTGACGAAACAGTTACCGCCGTTGGGCAGGCGTTTTGGGGCTATAAAGAATCGGGAGATGAATACTATTACATTCCGGTTTATACTAGCGCCGGGGAAGGCACGGTTTATTACACAATTTCTTCCACAATTGACGGCTACGAAAAAGACCCGGTTGAAGAATTGAGAAGACATCTTTTAAATATTAAAGATGATAATTCGGATAAGATTGCTTTTTCGTATATGCCATTTACAAAAAGTTCAAACATACAAAAAGCAATGAAAATTTTAAGCGAAAAATTACTTAAAGAAAATGAAAATGAAACTGAAAATAAATTGTAAAAAAAGCTCTTCATTAAGAAGAGTTTTTTATTTTTGTATTTGTTTGTTTCTATATTTCACAACAACCACAACGCAAATTATAATTAGCAAAACTGCAATTAAGTTAAGCGAAATGTTTGCTGCATAATCTATCCAACTTTCGTCTTCAATTGTAATGTAAAATTCGCCCAAGTTTTGTGCGGTAACAACAAGTTCGCCACCAACAAGTTTTTGGCTTTGAAGCAATAACAGATTTCCATCACTAAGTTTTTGATAAACATAAATGTTGTTTTTGTTTGAAATGTTTTTAGGAAGGCTAATTTTAATTGTGTAGGTGCTATCGAGCGATAGATTTTCATCTCCGCTTAAAAGAGAAATGTTATATTTAAGCACTAAACTATGATTTTGAATTTTAACATTTTGCGTTACATCTTCCGCCAAAACGGTTAGTGAGCAATCTTCAAACAGAACGGGGTCTTTTGCTGAAACGCAAACATTTTCGTTTTCAATTGCGTTTAATGTTATGTTTGCCATCAAGTTGGAAGGCAAAATTAAATTGTAATTTTCTGCGCCAATTCCAACAATTGAAATGTCGTGCACACGAACAGGAATTTGCATGCCAACAGCCGATTGCGCAAATTCGGCGCAGTTGTTTTTATCATAACTTAAATAAACATCATCAATTATGCCAGAGATGTATGGGTTTTTAAGGTAAGCAGTTGTTGTGCCATCGTAAATTTTATTGTAGATGCTACTAATCATGTAAACATCTTTCTTTAATATTTGCAATTTGCAAGGCTGCAGGGTTATGTTATAGTTGCTGTTATAAATGCCGTTAATAATGTTGTAACTGCCAACATTTTCGCCCTTTTCCCTTGTGAGCGAGCCGTAGAGTAAATCGTTGTTAATTAACTTGCCCTCAACAATTTCATAGTTAAAGTTAGGGTCTTGCTGACCATAAATTTTAAAGTAGTCCGTTGACTTTATAACCAGTTCAACCGGCTTAATTGTAACCGTGCCTTTAATGTATTGAATTGTGTAGTTTCTGCCCAAAGTAAGAGTGCTTACAATATCGTAAATGCCAACATTATTGCTACCCCTTCGCTTTAAACCACCTTCGAAAGTGTCGCCATTTAGAATTTGCCCGGAAACAATTCTATAATTTAAATTTGGCTCGTTTTCACCATAGAAAATTTCATAACTTTCTGCTTCTATTGTTATTGCGCGTGGCTTAATTTCAAAATACCACTCGCCAAAAATTATTTCATAGTTATCGTTGAACAGATTGCTGTAAATTTTATATCTTCCAGTTGGTTCAATTTCGGTTTTGCCTTTATCTCTATAAAGCGAGCCAAACAGTTTGTCGTTTGAAATCATTGTGCCAACAATTTCATATTCAAGTGGGCTGTCCTTGTCGCCATAAAATTTATATGGCGCAGAAGGAACAACTTCAATTTGCCTTTTTATAATTGTAAATTCGTTTGCAACAAATTTTAGTGTGTAATTATCGTTAAGCGAAATTGTGCCTTCGTTAATTTCATAACTGCCAACATTTTCGCCAGCCAGCCTTGAAAGTTGCCCTTTAAATTCATCGTTAAACGCAAGGCTTCCGTTAGAAATTTCAAACAGAATTTTTGGGTCTGCTTCGCCATAAACTTTTTGTGTTGGTTTGGCAGAAATTGTTATATTGCGCTTTATAATTTCAAGCGTGCCGGGAACATAGTCGAAGGTGTAATTGTTCCCAAGTGTTAGCGTAGCGCTTTTGTTAATTTGGTAAAAGCCAACATCTTCGCCGGAAGCCCTGATTAAATTTCCGCTAACAATATCTTCTAGTCTATCATTATTTTTTAAAAAGCCAGCCGTTATGGTTAGGCTTAGTTTAGGGTCCAACTCGCCATAAATTTTAACTTTGTTTTCCGCTTTAATTGAAAGGTGATAAGGTGTTATGGTTAATTTTGCTTCTTTAAATTCAATGGAGTAACGTGGGTCCAACGTGGTTGCGCACATCAACTGATACGTTCCAACATCTTCACCCATCCTGCGCACAATGTCAACCGTGAGGCGTTCGCCTTCAATGTCGCCCGAAACGCTATACTGATAAGTTGGGTCTTGTTCGCCGTAAACCTTGACCGCATCAAAAATTGTTACTTCAACCGGACGTTTGTAAATAACAAAGTGAGTGTCCTCGCCATTTATAAATGTGTAATTTTTTGAGTTTGAAACGGCGGTGAGGATATATTCATAAAAGCCAACGCTTTCGCCCTCTTCACGCAAAATTTCGCCTGTTAAAATGTTTTCCTCTTTATCGTTATTGCACAATTCGTCAAGGAGCGAATATTCAATTTTTGGATTAGGGTTTCCAAAAATCTTGGCTTGAGTTTTAATTGAAAGGCGGAGCTCCCTTGGCAAAATTTCAAAATAGTCTTCAGCAAGTTCAACTTCATAATTAGGGTTTAAATCTGCAGTGCTTTCGTTTAAATAAAATTCATATTTTCCAACATCTTCGCCTTCCGCCCTTGATATAGAAATTTCCAAAACATCATCGTTTACAAGATTGACCGCCGTGTAACTAAATGTTGGGTCGGCATCGCCATAAATTTTGGAAGATACCTCGGCAAACACATTGGCTCTGCGTTTTGAAATTTGAATTTGAGAATTTAGCAAAACAAAGTCAAATAGATAGTTACCAGTGTTTCCGGAAACAATTTCTTTGCTTAGCACAACGACGTCTGCCGTGCCGTAGTTTATATTCGACAATTCCGCATCAACAAACAGTTCAAAATTTTCTTCTTTAATGTTGTTAACATAATTTACAACATAACTAACCTCTGTTGTTCCGTCATAAGTTTTGTTTAAAAATTCAATTAGTGCATCAATTTTGCGCTTTGTAATTTCCAAAACATTTTCCACAAATGTGATTTCATAATTTGGGTTATTTAAACTGCCCTGATGCAGTGTGTAACTGTTAACATCTTCGCCCAAATCTCGCACCATGCTTCCTGTTAGGCTATCGCCAAAAACAAGGTCGGTTGTTGAATAAGTGAATTCAGGGTCGGCATCGCCATACTGTTTAACTTGCTTATCTGCCGTGATGATTGCTGGGCGCTTTTTTATTGTGCAAACTGCGCTTTTAAAAGTTATTTCGTAATTTGGGTTATATAATGTTCCAATTTTAATTTCGTGGTCGCCTGCGTTTTTGTTATCGATTGCAAGTTCGCCCATGAGTGTGTCGCCATCTAACAATTCGGCTGAATATGGCAATAAGACGTTATCGCCATAAGTGTAAGTGCAAGTCTGCGCGCTAACGGTTATTGGCCGTGGTGAAATTTTGCCATAAACCGTTTGCGTATATTCTGCCAAAATATAATTATTTTTGTTAGAGCCAACCAAGGTTGTTTTTGCAATTTTAACTTCTTTATCGTTAGATGCGTTTTTATCTTTAAAGTTGGCAGTAATTTCAACCCGCACATCTTCATTGTTGTAAACGTTTTGCAGTTGTGCGGTCATGCTTGCGTTGGTTGTGCCGTCATAAACCTTTTCGCTAACCGACACATTGGAGAGATAAATTGTGCGCGGAGATATAACAAATTTTGCGCCGTTTTCAACTAGCACGAAGTTATAGTTTGGGTTCTTTTCATTTAAGTTGCCCAAGGTGAATGAATAAGCGTCAACGGCTTCGCCCATCTGCCTTGAAATTTCACCAACCACACGTTCGCCTTCCACCAAATTGCTTACAGTGTAAGGAATTACAGGGTCGGCATAGCCATATTCTTTTTGTGCATTTTCTGGCTCAACATAAGCATCGCGCTTTTGAATTTCGCCAATTATGTTTGGAAAAACTTGAGATTTTAAAGTGTAAATGTCAGCGTTTTCGCCCACAAGGGCAAGACCGGATATATTTGGAGTTATTGTGTTGTTTTTCATTACATTAGGCGAGTTGTAAGAATAAGTTACGCCGGTTATGCCAACGTCGTGCCCGGGTTCTAGTCCGCTAAATTTAACCGAAACCTTTTCTAAATCGATGTTGGTTGTGCCGTCATATTTTTTGCTTGCAATAGTTACGCTTTCCACCGAAATGCTTTTAATATATTTTGCATAAATCTGCTGGCCAAGGGTCGCTGTTAAGGATAAAATTCGGCTGTTTCCTTTAAATTCGCCATTAACATACCAGCCCACAAATGTATAGTCTTTGTTTGGAGTTTGAATTAGGTTAAAGCCTTTGCCCACGCCATAACTTCCTTCGCCAACAAATTTGGCTGGGTTTTTAAAATCGGTTAAAACTTCCACGTTAACCCTTCCCGTGTTCACAGTTAGGGTAACCGAATTTGATGAGTAAATTTTTTCATCGGAAAAGGAATTTTTCTTTGAGCAAACTTTTAATGTTATAATTGTTCCGTCTGGTGCGGTTGGCAAAATGTAAAGGTTAGAGCCAATCACTTCAACATAGGCGGAACTTTCAGCAAACTCTTTTTTGGAAGCATCATAAAACACATATTCAATTTGGTGATTAATTTTAGAAAAACTCATAAAGTTGCCCGATGCGCCGGACATGCTTGTTATGTCGTTATATGCGTTAATTTTAACAAATTGGCCAGGGGAGACTGTTTGGTTGGTTGCATCAAGCGTTACTGACTCGATAACCGTGTAAAGATGGATGGTTGGCTCGTCAATAACAAAGTTACATTTTTCCTTTGATGAACTTGCGTTAAACGAAAATTTTATAACGTCATTAATGTTATCTATTTTCAACATTGGGGTGGCAATATTGCCAGAACCACTTATTTGCGAAGAGTTTTCGCCCGCCGAAATTGTAATTGTAATTTGAGTGTCTTTTTCAGTTGAAACTTGAGCGCTGGCAGTGGCATATAACAAGCCCTTTTCAATAAATGGATGCATATCGCCCGTTGGCTCAAATTCGCTGTAACCAGAACTATCACCCTTACCTTTTGGCACAATGGAGAAATATTTATTGCCCCTATCCTTAGTTTGCGCGTTAATAAGCGTGCTAACTTTGTTGTTATCCACAAAGTAGTGATCTGGGCTACTGCCGGTTAGGCCTACAAGAATTATTTTGTTGCCAGAAACGCCGTCAATTGCTGCCGCTTCGGCTTTAAGATTTTGCATAGGGAAAAATAGGCAAGCACACGCTAGCGCAATTAACACTATTAAGATTTTGCTTATGCGTTTTGTCATTTTTCTCCTTAAAATCTGCAAGGTTGTTTTATTTTCCATAAATTTGGATTATCTACATATTTTTCGCCCGGTTTAATAAATGCGCCTTTTGCTTGAATTGATAGAACACTGCAACTTACTGGAACAGCTGTTATTTTCATATCCAACGCACCGGAAAATTCAAAGGTGGAGTATGTGCAAGTTGGGCTTAAACCTGTTTTAATTAACGTGCCAGCACTATCAAATGTTATTCCGGCAATTGTAATGTCGGCATAAATGCTAACCACGGCAAAGTTGTAATAAGTTTCGCCGTTATAATCGTAAGCAAAGTTTGAGCCGTTGTTTATAAGAATTTTTTTAACTTGGCTAATAATTTCATCTGCCGCAAACGATAAACCGGCGGTTTGTAAAAGTTTGTTTAAGTCTAACCCGTGTTCAAGTTGCTCAGCGGTGGACCAATTATAGAACCAAACGTCGCCTTCCAAAATTAATGTGTTGCGGTTTGTTTGATTTTCTTTATCTGCAACGAACAGAATTCCGCAAAAGCTAGAATAGAACACGCTATCTTTCACCTTAACCGTGCTGGCAACATTGTTTGCTCTGGCAAGTTTAATGCCAACCGACAAGCAGTTTTGAACTATGCAACCAACCACGTCAACTTGTGCGGATTCAATTCTTATGCCCGTTTCTGCATTTTCTATTTTGCAGTTGTAAATTAATATATTAGAGCAGTTTTGAATTATTAGTGCCACGCCGGCATCGCTCAATTCGTTTCCGCTTGAAACTGAAACCGCCCTCAAAGTTAGATTATCTAGGGTTATATTGCTTCGCGCAATGACGAAGTTCTCCCAATTACTTACAAATCTGGATAAATCCAACATATATCCATTGCCGAACACGTTATAGTTGAATGTAACCACACCAAAACTGCCTTCAATTAAAATGTCGTTATTTAAAACTAGGGATGCAAAATTTTCATTTCTATCTTTGTTGGCAGAGGTTAGCCACTTGTGCGCAATTGCAAACTGATTATAATTGTCAACGTTAACACCTTCAACAATGTTAAACTCGTAACTATCCACCGCCGAAAGCGCGCCGGGATAAGGAACTTTTTGTTTAACGGTTATTATAACTTTGCCGGCTTTTAAGAAGGTAACCACGCCAAACTCGTTTACTGTTGCAATTTGCTCGTTACTGGACGACCATTCAAGCAAATCTTTTGATAAGTTGGAAGGAATAAGGCTCACGCCCATTGTGTAACTGTTAGTAAATTCGCCTGCATCGTTTAAGAATTGATTGCCAAACACTCTATAATTGCCCTGACCATTTGCGTCCTTTTCTTTGTCTAGGTCTAGTTTAATGTCGGCAATTTTATCGTAAATTGTAATTGTTTTTACAGCGGTTATGTCTTTGCCAACCACTTTTGCAGTGATTGTAACCGTGCCACTTGCTGTTGAAATTAACCTATATAAGCCGTTTTTGTTGGTTATTGATGCAATGTTATAATTATCTAATGTAACATCAAATTCAAAGTTATCTGCGTCCTGCGGAACGGCTAAAATGGAAAGGTCAATATATTCGCCAACATACATGCTATCTCGCGTTTGGGCAAAGATAATAGCTTGCAATTCTTTTGTGTAGGTTATTGTTATTGTTCTTGTTATGCTTGGATTTTCCACAACATAAATTTCAACCTGGCAACTGCCATAACTGTTAAAGGTTATTTCGCCATTTTGATTGATTTCGGCAATTTTAGAATTGATTAATCTAAATCCAAGTTTGGTTTGGCTGGCATCAGTTTCTATAACGTGTGCCTCAATGGAATATGACGGAATTGAAATGTAAATATTATCTCCGTCAACAACTTCAATTCCAACCGCATCTTTAATTACAACCAACGTTAAGTTTTCAAGTTTGTAACCATTTACCCACAGTGTGAAACTGTAACTTCCGCCGTTAAGTGCGTAAAGCGTTCCGTTTTCAAACTTAGCAACTTGTTTGTTTGGGTCGTTACGGTTTTCGGTTATGTCGGTTATGCTAAATTCCAAATTTTTATTGTCGTTTGGAACGGCTTTTTTAAGTTTAAATTGAACACTTTCGCCCGCTTTTATAGTTATAACATTATTTTCAAAACCTTGCTTGTTTAATTCTGCTTCAATTAAATCGCTTCCAACAAAATTGAACGAATATGTTATTGATTTTTGAGTTGAATAGTCAGTGCAAGTGAATGTAATTGACACCCTGCCTTTTTGCAAAAATATAATTTTCCCATCTTCAATTTTTGCAAAATTATCGTTACTAATTTCGTAAGAGTAATTTAAAATTTGTGCATCGGCTGGCGTACATACAATTTTAAACGGAATAACGCTTCTACTTGTTATGAATGTGGCTTTGTTTTGATAATTTTCAAGTTCATATTCAAATTGAACGTCAATAGAACTAAGAGGAGAGCGCACCGTTATTGTGCAGTCGGCATAAACTTCTTGGCCGTAATAATCAATAGCGTAAGCGCGCACAACTGCCGAACCTGCGCAAAGTGCTTTAACTTGCCCATCTTGTGTTAGTTCAACAACTAAAGAATTATTGTAGAAAGAGGTGTAAGATAAAATTTTAAATTTAATTTCATTATTGGCGGCATCGCTAGGGAAATAATCTGCAAAAATTTTGTGTGTTTCGCCAGTTATAATTGTAACCTCGTTTAAATTAAGTTTAATGTTGTTTATGTAACCCATTGAACTTGTTATTGTTATTTTCTTTTCAATGTTTGAAGCATCGGTTGAGCGAACATAAACTATTACAGTGCCGGCTTTTAAGAATGTTACAGTGTTGTTTTCAATTTTTGCAAGGTCGGTTTTTTCAAGTTCAAATTCAAGCGTTTTGTTTGTTGCATTGCTTGGCACAACTTGGGCAGAAATTGTGTAACTGTTGTTAGATGTTAAAACATTTTCCTCCACAACAATATCTTTAACTTCATTTACGCACACAATTTCAATTTCTTTAATAATTCCGCTTGAAAGTTCAATAATAAGAACCGCTTCTCCGCTTTCAAGTGCGGTGATTGTGCGGGTTTTATCATTAACTTCAATAACTTTTTTGCCGGAAGCGCTAACAATTTCTTTAAACAAGAAGCGAGAACTTACAACATCTTTTGGAACCCATTTTGCAACACCAAGTGTAACCTTTTCGCCAATGTTCATAACAATGCGGCTACCAACATTCAACTGCGCATCAACCGCTGTGCCACCGGTGTAACGCAGGCGGACCATTGAAACAAAATTGCCATCGTCAGATTTAATTTCAAGCGTTACAACGCCGGCTTTAATAAAGGTTATTCTGTTTTTGCTTATTTCTGCAATTCTTTCACCACCAGTGTTAGAATCTTGTTTAACAATGCTTGCTGTAACACCCTTGTTTGATGCGTTTTTTGGCAAAACGTTAAAGTTTAACGTAATTACATTGCTTGCCGAAACATATTCATCGTTGTAGAAATCAATATCCGAACTTAATGTTACATTTTCAACAAGTTGTTTAACAGAGATAGTTATTTCATAATCTCCGTTTTGGGTGGAAATTTTAACTTTTGCTTGCCCGCTAGAAAGCGCGCGCAAATATCTTTCATTTTCAATGCAAACAACTTTTTCGCCTTCAACTATTGGGCTTTCAGATAAAATTGAAATTGAGAAATTTACTGCATCGCTAAATGTTAAAAGTTCGCCTTTGTTAATGTCAATTAAACCTTGTTCAACTGACGCGTGAACAACGTCTTTTTCAATTTTTTCAATTATGAAATCGAGCGTTACATTTTCATTTGCAAGCGACACTGCGGTGATGTGTGCAATGCCGTTTGTTTTAAATGTTAGTGTTGCACCTTCGCAATCTGCAACATCTGGATTGTGAACAATAAATTTAACGTTTTTGTTTGTTGTGTCGGCTGGCATAACTTCTGCAGTAAGTGTTATTGAGCTTGTGGTTATTTTGCTGTTTGCCTGCAAAACGGTTATGCTTTTTGGCATTCTAATAACAGTGATTACATAATTTAGCCTTATTGAATTTGAAATGTGAACAATAAGTTCGGCAGTTCCGCCAGCAACTGCAGTAACAGTGCTACCGTCAACAACCAGCACCTTGCCCAAACTTGAAGAGGTTTTTGTGTTTATAACTTCAAGCGAAAGTTCTGGCAGTTTTTCGTAGTTAGGAATTAGTTTTGAAATTTCAACATTAAAACTTTCGTTTAGCATAATGTTTGAAGGAATTGGCTTCCTTTCGCCATTCATTTCCGCTTGAACTTCGGCATAAACAGGATTTGTGCCGGCATAATAAATTTCTATTGAGTTTATTGTGTTATTAACATCTGCAATAAGCAGAACAGAGCCAACTTGGTTGAATATTAAATTGCCTTCGTTAATAAAGGCTATGCTGTTATCGCTAACCGACCAAACAATGTTTTTATAGGTTGCGTCGGCTGGCAAAACACTGCCTGAAAATTGAACGGTGTTTTTAGATGTTACATATTGATTGTTATAATAATCCAAATTAACGTTAATTTCAATTTGCTCTGCATAACGGATTACTGTTATATTGCAATATTCTTCCACAATGCTGTTATCGTAAAGCGTAAAACTTAGTTTAATTTTTGCTTTGCCACCGCCCACTGCGCGAATTCTGCCATCAGGCAAAAGTTCAATAACATTATTGTTCTCTTCCGCAGATATGGTTGGCTTAATTGAAGCTGCAGTTGTTGGCAAAATATTATAATTTATTATAACCGTGTCGCCATAAGATAAAGTTAACTCTTTATCAACAAGTTCAAACGCATAAGGCTTGCCGGCAGTGTAAGTTATTTTAACATCTTTTGAAACAGCGCTGTTATCCTCATTTGCAAAAATTCTAACAGTAACCGTGCATGGAGTTGAAGAATTAAAGTTAACTTCGCCCGTTTCTAAAGAAACTGAGGCAAACTCAGCGCCGTCAATCAAATGATAGAAATATGCAAGGTTGGTTGAATACTTTGGCAGAGATGTTGGGGTAAGTGTGAAAGTTTTTTCAGCGGTTATAACATCTTCAATTTCAATGTCGGTTGCCGGGCTTACAACATTAACATAAATTGTTTTTGTAATTTGCTCGACTTCATTTTTGTACGCTTTAAGTGATATTGTTGTGCTTCCGCCTTTGACTGCATACAAACAGCCCGAACTAACATACGCAATGTTTTCATCTTCCGAAACAATTTCAACATTCGTGTAGTTTGCTGGCATAGTTTCATAAGAAATGATTACAGGCTCGTCATTAATGTTCATTGTTATTGATGGGTTGGTTATAATAATGTCGAAAACATAGACCGCCG
>CANQZB010000013.1 GCA_947628195.1 uncultured Clostridia bacterium
ATAATCTGGATAATATAAAGTTCCAATATCATTAACGCAAACATAATCTAAATAGCGGTTATCATAGGCGTCTCCACACAATTCTTTGTTTTTGCGTTGCCTTTCCTTTTCGTTCAGCAACATTTCTTCAATGTGTGGGATAAGTGGCAGCGTGCGGTTGCTTGTTTTGTTTTTCATTTTGTTTTTGCAAATCAATTTGCCTTTAATGCTAACAACCTTATGATTAATCTTAATTAATTTATTATTAAAATCTATTGAACTCCACTTTAACCCTAACACTTCGCTTCGGCGTAATCCATAATAGGCGGTTATGTGGATTATAAGTTCCAAAGGGTCGCCTTTAATAACTTCAAACAGTTGTTTTAGTTCATCTTTGTTGTAAAAATCTGAGTGAAACTTTTCTTTTTTAGGGCGGTCAACAAAATCTGCCACATTTTTTGAAATTAAGCCAAGTTTTATTGCGTTTTGCAATGCTTCTCGCAAAACAACATGATAATGCATAACCGTGTTGCCCGTTTTGCCCTCTTTATATAAGGTGTTATAGTATGTCTGTATGTCATAGGGTTTTAGTTCGTTTAGGGTTATTTGGTTTTTGGCAAAATATTTGGTCATCTTTTTAATTACAAAGCCATAACTTTCAAAGGTCAGTTCTTCCACTTCGTTTTTACGAGATTGATACCATTGGTTAAGATATTCGCTTAACGGAATGTCGTTGGTAGGTTTGGTGTGCGTTTCAATTAAATTTTCGTTGTCCTTATACTTTTGCAAAATTTCACTTAACTTTTGTTCCGCCTTTCGCTTATTGCCCTTTTCTTCATAACCTGTTGCAATCCACTTTCGCTTGTCTTGCCCAAATTCATCTTTGTATGATAGCACCGCATAATATTTTCCATTTTTAACTTGTAAACTTGCTTTCATTATTCGCCTCGCCAAATAGGAAATTTATTACATATTGTTTGGGTATTAGAATTCTATTGTTTATCTTTAAATGTTTAATTTTGTTTTCAGTTATAAGTTTGTAGGCCAAATTTCTGCCAATGCCAAGCATTGCTTGTAGGTCTTTAACACTAACAACATCTTTGTAGTTTGTAAAAATATTTGTGTTCATATATCTCCTCAAAAATTACATTTTAAGTTCTATATCATTTCTATTAAATTTCTATTTCAGTTCTATTTTTACATCTAAATTTTTGAGTTTTATAGGGGTCCCCAAAATTGCATAATTTTGGGGAAGAGGAAAAGCCGACCAAAAGCGAAAAAACTTGCTTTGCAATGTTTTTGAACATCACGGTCGTGCTTTGACGAGAAAACGGGTATCCCGTTTGTCGCAACAAAATGGGGAATGATACAAAGCGATACACTCGCTAGGGTGTGGGCGAGTCAGTAAAAATGTCCTATTTTATAGGGCTTTTTACCACTCACCATCTCGCTTTTGTGTCAATTCCTTATCCTGCTTACTTTAAAATTTTCATTTTTTAAAGAAATTTTTGTAAATTTTACTTTCAATAAGCACAAAAAGCCATTGGTTGTGCTTACTCCACTTTGTAATCATACAAATCATAAAATTGCTGTTGCTTTTCAACAAAATCCTCATCAAGTTTGCACAATCGTTCATAAATTTTTTTGTATTGGTCGCGTTCAATGTAATCCATTTTTACATAATGGTAGTTGAATAGGACTGTTAGCATTTGCAAAATGATTTCAACATTGGCATAAGTTGATTTTATGAAAGGTTTGCTGAACTTTATAAAGTAATTCATCCGCTTGGTGTGTTCGTGGATGGCATCAAACAAAGTTTGCTTTTCGTGTTGGATTGCCCAATTGTCTTCTTCTTTTTTGGCAAACACATCAACTCCAATTTTTAACATTGCCTGCAAAAATTGATTTTTTGATGAATAGGCAGTATCCTTTGTTTGCTCATAAACAACATTTAATTTGTCTAGCAATTTGGAGTTGTTTATCCGCACAATGTTTTCCTTTTTGATTTCGCCGATATCTATCACCTCCTTTTATTTTTAAATTTTCGACCATATTTCTAACCTCCTTTCGCCACCATTTTAAATGTCCAATTGTAACAATGCCTGTTACAATTAAAAAAATTTTTAAAAATATTTTTAACCTTATAAACTTTTAAATTAAAAATATTTTCCGCCATTTTAAACTTGTCAATGTTTCATGCCTGACATATTGAAAAAACTTTTTTGAATTTTTTTGACGAAAAAAACGAAGAAAAATTCTTCGTTTTTAATGTTTGTCATTTTTATTTGTTATTATTTGTAAATTTCTTTTTCTTAATTACTAATGTTATAGTTATCGAAATAGTCGCAATTGCTAAAACGGCAAACACCACTATTAGTATGTTCCTGCCAATGTTTGATTTGCTAATTTTAACTCCACATATAAATTCCCCTGTTTTATTAGTTGTGAATTTCAAAGAATCCCCAACAGATTCATGTGCAACCTCTTGATATTCACCATCTAAGTTTTGCCATAAACCATAAGAGTCCTTTGTTTGACAATTTATAATTACTGAGTAGTCCCCATTTAAATTATTAATAGATTCATTGTCTAATATAATGCTAATTGTGAAGGAAAATTCTTGTTTAAATTTTTTGTTCTCAGTGTTATCATAATTTAAATTAACAATTATTTCTGCACATTTTTTGTGGCTATCTTTGAAGAATTTCATAGCATTATTATCAAAAATTAATGTTGAATTAGAAAACTTAATTTCAAGTGAAGAATTGTCTTGTAAATCGGAAATGTCAACAACTGCATTATTAATTGTTGGCAAATTAGAAACATCAATAAGTTGCAAATTTTCATTTACTATCTTAATTGTATTATACAACAAATATGTAGAATAGAATGTTTGGTCGCCAGTAACTTTTTGTCCTACTTCATAATTTTCCCATTTATCAAAAACATATTTATAAAACTCTGTTTTCGACTTTGTAGGAATGCCATATTTATTTATATTATAAGTTATTACGCTATCATAAGGCAATTTGTCAACATAAATTACATTATCGTTACCATCTATCCATGTTATATTGTACAACCGAATTATCGAATTAAAGGTGGCAGTATAAACTTCATCTTTTGTAACAGGTTCAATTTGTTTATCCCAATACGCAAAAGTATAAGTGTAGTAATTATCTTGCAATTTGGTTGGAATTCCATATAACTCTTCATTGTAAGTCGGAGTTTCTTGATATGTATAGAATTCATTGTAAATTTCGTTTCCATTGCCATCTACCCAACTAATTTTATAATAAATAATTTCTGTATCGTACAATGCATTAACTTTTAAGACGTAATTGCTAAATTGATTAAAAATATCATTAACATTCTCGCCCACTAAAATTTTATCCCATTGTGAAAATGTATATAAATTTCTAAAATCACTATATGTATGACTAAATTTAAATCCTTCAATTGAATCATAATAATGATAGGTCTTTGTTGTAATCAAATCACCAGCATCCCCTATCTGTTGCGAGCCATCGAAATCGTAACCATAATAATATTCTATTGAATATTCATAATAATGTTTGCTAAAAATTGGATAATAGTGTGCTTCACATTCTACATTATTCAAATTAGGCGTCCACCCAGTACAAACATAAGTAAAGTAATTAGAATCTTCTGATTCTTTCGTCGGCAAAGAATAGTCATCAGAATTAAAGGTTGGCATTGTGCCATATTCCAAATTTTCACTGTAAATTAAGTTGCCCGTAGCATCATACCATGAAATTAAATATTTTCTTATTGTTGCATTATATGTGGCAACAATTGCCATATCGCCAGTGCACACGAGGTTTGAAACATCTTCGCCATTATGTTGCCATGTGTGAAAGTTAAAATCGTGTTGAATATCACTTGGCCTTGTAGGGTTTGGAGTTGGGAGCTCTATTTGTTGATTATAATGCCGACCGGTTATCTGTTTAAAAATGTCTCCCTCATCTCCAATTATTCCTGAACTATCATAATCATAGCCATAATAAAATTTTATTATGTATTCAACATAGGTCGTAGAATAATCATTAGCAACAAATATGCGATCAGCCCATATGTTTTTAAAATCTTCAGGATTTAGAACATCGTTATAACCATATCTTTTCCAGTTTGTAAATGTGTAGTTGTAAGTTTCGTCTGAAAAAGTCGTTGGAACAACAACATCGCTTCCGCCCTTATAATAACTTTTATCTATTATCCTACCATCGTCAAATTGAAAGGTTATCAAATTTAATGGTAATGTGCAATAAATTTTGAAATTTGGATTCTTGACATCATCGTAAACATATGTATATTTGTCAGTAATGAATTGGCCAAATGGTCCATCATAGTCTTTATCTATATAGATATATCTAATATATGATGCCCCGAAAGAATTTCCATTAATTAAATTCTCATTGTTGCCCAAAATGCAATCTTCCAATTTTTCACAACCAATAAAAGCATTTTCCTCAACTTTTTTAACATTGGATAAATCAACAATTTCAAAAGCACAATTATAAAATGCAAATGCGCAAATTGTATCACAATAACTAAAATCGAACAGCTTTAAATTTTTACAGTTTCCAAAAGCATCTTTAGGAATAACTTTAAGTTTTTTAGGATTTAAAACTTCAATTAACGATGAGCAACCATAAAAATTGTTAAATGTATTGTTATCTCCTTCGAATGTTGAACAGTTAGAAATATCTATGCTTTGCAAACTTTCGCAACCCCAAAAAGCATATTGCCCAATAGAAGCCACATTTTCTAAATTAATTGATTTTAAATTTTTACAATCTATAAAGGTTCTGCTTTTTATAATTTTTATTTCACCGCTTAACAAAACATTGGTTAAATTTTGGCAAGAATCAAAAGCCTGCTCTTCAAGCTCAATACAACTAGATAAATCAGCATTAACTATTTTTTTACAGTTCGACAATGAGGATTTGCCAACAACTTTACAATTAGATAGATCTAAATTAAATAAATTATAACAATCTTGAAAAGCGTCTTTTGCAATAGAAACTATGTTGCCTATTTCTAACTTTTTTAAATTAAAGCATCTGCCAAAAGCATTCTCACCAACTGTTATACCGTTTTTATTTTCATCAATAAACTCCACATTAATACTTTCTAGTGTTGGTGTGTTGTAAAAACAAAAATCACCAAGACCAGCAAATCTATAAGATATTCCTTTTTCAACATAATACTGAGGAATTATAATATTAGCTTCATTGCCACTGTAAGATTTTAAAATAAATGTGCGATTACCATAATCTTTTGAAACATAAAAGTTTGATAAATTAGGCACTTCAAAAATCGCATGTATTGTTATATTCTTATTTGGCATTGTAAAACTTGAAAAATTTTCTGCTATTGGCAAATTTGTTTTTTGTGCTTGTTCGTCTAAATAATAAAGTTCTTTCAAGTAAGTAGAATTCTGGGCTGTATGGTACACAAAGATTTGATCGCCATAGCATGCCTCGGTTATTTCGCTCTGCAAAGCATTTCTAATTGCAATTGATCCATCACCATTAATAATATTTTTTATGTAATATTTTATTGGCGTATAATTTATGGTGATTATTACATTTCTATTTGGCATACTAAATGTGTAAAAACCGTTTATAAAATCATTTGTAATGTTTCTTTCATCCAGCAAAATATAATTTAGTTTATACCCTATTGTATCGTTTAAAATAATTTTAACTTCATCGTTTTGATAATAACTTAACGGGCTAATTTGTAAGCCATGGTTTTGTATATTGCTATCTATTAAGATTGTGTAAGCTTGTTTGGTTGATGATCGCAAAATGTTTGTTGTAAAAATGTTGCCATATTCATCCACCGCTTGAATAATATAATAGAACCTTCCTTCTAAAAAATTTGTAAAATAATAATTTTTATTTAAATTCAAACCTAAAAAATTTGTTTCATCCACCAAAATATCTTCGTCATCCAAAATATCATTATTTGAAGCAAATACCTTTATTACCACATTGTAACCACTAACCTCAACACAAATATTTTCATCGGTTTTTTCTTGTAAATAGGTTGATATATCCGCAAAAACGAAATTGTTATATCCTTTATATTGGCTAATAAAATCCACATCGTAACAATAAATTGTGCAACGATGCGATGACGATATTGATAAAGAATCTTTATATAATTCTAATTCATTATCACCCAAAAACAAATAATCTAAATTGCTTGAGTTTGCAAATGCATTATCGTAAATTGATTTTATTTTTGGCAATTCAACAAATTTGAGATTTTTGCACCCAAATAAGGTGTATTCATAAAGTTGTTGTAAACCTAAGCCGATGAAACTTGTTATGCCACTTCCATCAAATGCAAATTCGCCTATTGATTTTATATTCTCGTTTAAAACAATGTCTTTTTTGAAAGCAACACAATCTTCAAAAGCATATTCATCAATAAAATTCAAATTGTCCCAGCTAATACTTATTTCTTTTAATTTTTTAAAGCCAGAAAAGGTTGCATATTTAATTGAACAAACATTTGGTGCGTAAATTTTTTCTAAATTAAAGCATCCCTCAAATGTGTAGCTCCCATAAAACCCATACATTGTTGAAGATGCAAGAAACGCCTCACGCAATTCACTAACTTGTGGCAAATAAAGTTCATTCAAACCAAAGCAATATTGAGCAACATATTCCGCCACCGTGGAGTTTAATTTAATGCTTTTAAGGCTGCCACAACAAACAAAAGGATAATATCCTATTGTTAAATCATTTTCAGCAACAACAGATTCAATATTTAAACCATAAAATAAATTTTCGGCAAGTCCCTTAACCTTTACCCCATTAACATATTCTGGAATAACAATATTTTTTAAGCCGCTCGTATATTTTGTAAGCATGCCAAAACTATTAATTTCAAAACCCACACCAGTATCATTGCAATTAGAGGTGTTTTTTAAATATTCCACTTCATAAATGGCGCTATGACCACGAATAATACCATCACTATCAAAAATATAAATAACAAATCTTAAAAATGCAGAATCATTAATTTCTATTGGCTGTATATATTCTTTGTAAGAAATCAGTGTTGGGAAAGAGCCATCAAGCGAATAATATATTTTAGCTGTATATTTTCCTTTATAATTGCTGTTTATTGTTACATCTAATTTCTCGTTAAATTTATATGTGTCATTTACTTCGCCATAATTTAGGGTTGGATTAAATTCATTTTCTTCATTTCCTAATGCCAAAGCCATTGAGGGTATGCCATCCCCATACTCATCATCTCTTCCTACATCACCAAAATCGTAGGTGTTAGATTTTATTGCTTGCTCAACAGTTTGCACATCGTAATCTTCCCCATAATATGTTGCATACAGTGCCACCAGCCCTGTTGCGTGTGGGGTTGCCATGGAAGTTCCGCTTATAACTGCATACTTTCCACCTGTGGCAGAAGTGTATATCTTTTCGTAAGTGCTATCGTCTGGCACACAACTTAATATATTAGTCCCTGGTAAACACAAATCAACATAACCACCGTAATTTGAATAATAGGCAATATATGGGAAATTTTCATAATATTCATTTTGAGAAAGTGCAGATATTGTAAGTGCATTTTCACAATTTGCTGGGCTACAATCTTCTACATAATAATTATCGTTGCCCGCCGCCACTACTGGCATAATGTTGTTTTCATATGCGGAGTTCACTGCATTTTGCTCATCTTCGTTAACCCCATATCCGCCCAAACTCATATTATATGCAACAACATTGGTTCCTTTTTGTTTAAGACTAACAACATATTCCATACCGGAAACAACATTTATTGTTGATCCTGAGCCTTCTGCATTTAACACTTTAACGGGAATAATTTTTACATTGTCAAGAGTTAAATCTACAATTGTGCCAGCCACATGTGTACCATGCGAATTATCATCTTCAAACGGATACGAACTTTCGCCATTTGAGTAGTGTTCACTCTCATAATAACTAACTCCAAATTCATACGCTATTCTTCCAGCCAAAAATTCATTATCTGTATCAATTCCCGTATCTATAACTGCCACATAAATTTCAGGCAGATTTTCAACCGAATTATTGTATTTTTTTATGATTTCCTGTTGATAAGCATCTACTCCAAGTAAATCAGCACCCCAGGTTAAATGATTCAAGTTTTCTAGATCTGAATAATCCGAATTGACTGCCTCTATATCATCAATTGTAATTTCCGAATCGATAAAGGCATATTCGACATACTTGCAAGATGAAAAATATTCTAAAGCGGTTTGGGCCTCTACTTTTGTATTATATTGAAAAACATTTAACCCTGCAAAGCCTGAAGCTTGTTCTATACAATTCTTGTCTTCCAGTTTTCTATAAGACTTTACAATTATCCTACATTCATAATTGTATGTGTAATGTTCATTTATGTATGCTAGTTCTTTTCTATAACCCCAAAAGTCATTTACTTCGGCCATTGCATAACTTTCTTCGCCTTGTTGCGAAATAATTATACAAGGTAAAAACAATGATATTATTATGCCAATGACAACAATTAATCGTTTAAACTTTATCTTCATAATTGTCCTTCCTATGGACATTATATCATATTTTTTTTATTTGTTATATTTAAATTTACATTTTTTCATTATAATTGCAAAAAATATTCTATCGATATATGAAAAGATTGCTCTTGTATCAATTCTACTAATTATTCTCATCAAACAATTTTATCTGTTCGGGCTTTGCCGTGCGGACTATGTAGGCGTCTGGGTCTTTTTCTTGCGGAGTAAGTTCAAGGTTTGGGGCAAAGGCACGCAAACAAGCTTTGTAATAAACTTGCTTGTTTGTTGGGCGAAGAAGGGTTAGGCAATCTTGCAAATATTTTCCCCAATCCTGCCACTTATCCTCATTGCCGCAATTGTTTAGTTTGCCAATTTTGTAGTGGTCAACGCAGTCCATTTCAAGCGTTTTCTTAATTAGTTTTAAGCTTTCCTCTGGCTCGATGGTCGGCTCAAAACTTGCAAATGTTTTTATGCCATTTTCGTGTAAAATTTTTAGTGTTTCCAATCTTTCGCTTGGGCTGCTTGCAAAGGGTTCCCAAAACCTGCTTTTCTTTTCATCCAAAAATGTTAATGTTGTGCCAACGGTTATTCTATCTTCAAATTCTTTAAACAAATCTAAATCTCTCAGCATTTTCTTTCCGCCTTTGCTTAAAACCGCAACCGGCACTTTATATGCGTTAAGCATTTTTAGAACTTCTCGCACAGTTTCGCCATTGTCCGCGCTATCGCAATAGCAATCGCCAACAAAAGATAGCAAAACTTGCTCGGTGTATGTGTTTTTCTTTAAATCTTGCTCTAACAATTTTAAAATATTTTTTCTGGGCGCAGGTTTGCCAAAATAATCCTCACCTTTCTTTTGCAAAGTGTGAGGCGCATAACAATATCTGCACCTATGTGAACACCCAATATAAATGTTTAGCGCGTAAGGGCTATATTCTCTTGCCATTCCTGTTGGCTTATAAATAACGCTCATATGATGATTATAGCATAAAAATTTTTAATTTTCATTTATTTTATCGTAAAATATCCATAATGTTTATCAAATTTATCTCTAATTGCGTAAAATGTTATTTTTTCTATTCCATTTAAAGATAAGAAATCATAGAAAAATTCTATTGCTTTCGCATTAAACAGCGAAGGGGCTTTATTATAAAATTTTTCTAATCCAAATTCTTTTTTCGCCACATTTTGCAATTTTGTGAATTCATTTGTTATGGCAGTATAAATTATTATTGTCCCACTATTTAAATCTTTTCTTTTAAATAATTTTTTGTATAAATCAAAAGCAATTCCATAACTATCGCAATCAATAACATTAAATTGTGATAAATCTAAATTATCAAAAGCTTTCCGAGTATCAACATTCAAATTCTTTCCCTTATTCTCGACAATATCAATCCCAAAATATTTATCAGTGGGTATATTATTCCAAAGTACATTTCGCCCAGCAAACAAATCTAAAACTTTAACTTCCGTTAAATTTTTTATTGCCTCTTTCCTAATAAAAATTTTGTTTGATATTGATTTATTATCGGTTTTAATTGGTTGTGCTTTCAACTTCCACCCCTTCAACTTTTTGAATTTTGTTGATATAGTAAGCAATTTCATCGTTTTTGTTTATATCTAAACTAATTAAATAATGAACTTTTCTAATTGGCTTTAGCACTCTTTCTTGTACTCTAACAAAAGTTTTTAAATATTTATCGGCATCAATCCCAAAATCTTCAAAATTAAAATTTTGTAATTGCTTTAACTCGTCAAAAAGTACTCCATCATCAAATCCTGTTTCTAAATTTGTTGAGTTGTGAGCAATAACATAAGCGCGTTGTTCTTCTTTTGTTAAATGGTCTAATCTAATGCAAGGCAAAGTTTTAAACCCTAATAATTTTGCGGCCTCCACCCTTCCATTTCCTTCTAAAACCACATTGTTTTCGCCTGCAATTCCTATTGGGTCGTTAAAGCCAAATTCTTCAATTGAATTTGCAATATGTCTAATTTGTTGTTTGGTGTGTATTTTTGAATTTTTATCATAATTATTTAATTTGTTGATGTCTATATATTCGATTTTTAAATCTTTCATTTCTTTCTCCTCATTTCTGGCGTAAGGCGCAAATCTTTAAGAATTTTTTCTAAATGCTTATTGCAATCTTGCAAAGTTTTGTAGTGTTCATTTTCTTTAACCATAACTTTTGGCGTTTTCCCATCTGAACAAATCCCTGTTACAATGCGAATATATCTATCTGGCTTTTTGTTATATTCTTTCCACGCCCTATCCCTCATTATTTTAATTTGGCAATATTGCCAAATTAGTTCGGCATCGGTTGAAGATAATCTATATTTTATGCTTCGTTTTAATGTCGCAACAATTTCGGCATATGCCGCCTTTTCTTCATCGGACAAAAATTCTGGGATTTGCAAAATTTCATCATTTATTCTTGCGGTTTCTTGCATTGCCTTTTTGTTTTGTTCTATCATTTGTTTTTCTAATAAGTCCATATACACTCCAAATAGCAAAAAGGTTCTTCGCTTAGCGAAAAACCTTTTTCTTTCAATAATGATAACATACAAATTTTTGAATGCTAGTTAATCATGTCAAAAATCAATAAATATTTTTAAATTTTCTAACGAAAAGTTAAAAAACTTTTTAGAATTCGCCAAAACACAATAAAACACAAATTAAAATGAATAGATATTTTTAGGCACGAACATTGCCAAAGTTTGCCTATTTTACAGGGGTTTTGTGCGGTAGAATATGGCAATAAAAGGCACAAGAAAAAACAAGGTAAAATTCTTTGTAAAAAACTCAAAATCTTGCGATGGCAACATCATGTCGGTTCGACCCCGACCACCGGCACCAGGCCACAAATGGTTTGTGCGTGAACTTGTAGCCAAATGTGAGCAAAGATAGCGTAACTCATATTCACGCATGGGCGATTTTCAAAGTGGGCAACCCCACCGCTATACCAAATTTTAGTTTCAGTTAAGGCTTTTTGTCTTTATGAAGTTGATTATAAATTAATTTGAAACAATTAAAAAACAACCCTTTAAATTAAGGGTTGTTTTTTGTCTGATTTAATGTTTTTTTGTTAAATTATGCAATATTTGTTTTGCTTTTTGTTCCTTGTAAAAATCGTAATTGCCAAGATATGTTGTAATTTTGCCGTCCTTAAATTCAATTGTCTTTTCGGCAAATTTATTTATAAAATACCGGTCATGCGACACAAACAAAACTGTGCCATTAAAATTTTCAATTGCTTTTTCCAAAACTTCTTTGGTTGGAATGTCTATGTGGTTTGTTGGTTCGTCAAAAACCAAGCAGTTGACATTTTGTTGCAACAAACTTGCCAATCTTAATCTAATTCGCTCGCCGCCCGAAAGATTTTTAACAATTTTGTTTACATCTTCTTTATAAAATTGGAAAGCCGCCAAAATTTGGCGTGCTTTTTGCTCGTCAACGCCCGCTTCCAACTTAAAGCAACTTAACAATGTTTGGTTGTCATTTTCAAAATTAATGATTTGTGGCAAATATCCAATTTTTACGCTTGGGCCAACAAACACTTCCCCGCTATGTGGCAAATTTTGCATGCCAAGCAAAGTTTTTACAAAAGTGGATTTTCCGCTACCATTGTTGCCAATAAGGGCAACTCGCTCGCCAGACATTATGATTAAATTTATTCCGTTTAAAATTTTTCGTCCATCGCCATCTTCAACAACCAAATTTCTTGTTTCAAACACCCGTTTGGACGATTTTTTATTTCCAGAAAACCCAATTTTTAATTTTTTTGCTTCCTGCGGTCTTTCCACTTTTTTAGATAAAATTCTGTCCAATTGGGTTTGAAGTGCGTGTGCACGATTGCACAATGTTGAACTGTTTGTTGCCATGCCACGTTCGGCAAAATATTTAATTTGTTCTTGCAACCTTTTTATTATAATTTGCTGGTCTTGATAGGCTGCCATTTGTTTTTCAAATTCTTTTTCTCGCTCAATTAAATAGCCTGAATAATTTGTGTTGTAAACTTTTGGCTCAATGCCTGTTAAATCTAAAATTTTATTGGACATTTTGTCCAAAAAATATCGGTCGTGCGACACAATAACACTTGCACCTTTAAAACTTTTAATGTAACTTTCCAACCATTCAATCCTTTCAATGTCCAAATGATTTGTTGGTTCGTCAAGCAAAATTAAATCTGGCTTTTGAAGCAATGCTTTGGCAAGTTGCACAAGCGTTTTTTCTCCGCCGCTTAAAGTTGAATAGGTTTGATGTTTCATGGCATCACTTATTTTTAAACCTGAGCAAACTGTGTCAATGGCAACATCAACATCATAGCCACCAATTGACGAAAATTCTTCCATAACTTTGCAATATTTTTCTACAGTTTTTTCATATTCTGCCTGCGAAGACGGATTTGCCATAATCTCTTCATATTTTTTCAAAATTCTTGCCAATTCATTAATTTTAACAAAAGCATCTTTTAAAACATCAACAACCTGCCTATCATCAACTTTGTCTGAAACTGTTTGGTCTAAATAGGCAACGCTTGTACCCTTTTTTATGTTAACCGAACCAAAATCGGCTCTTTCCAGCCCTGCAATCATTTTTAGCAATGTGGATTTGCCGCACCCGTTAGGGCCAACAATTGAAATGGATTGCCCTTCATTTAGCGAAAAAGAAACACCTTCAAAAAGTTGCCCATAACCAAAATTTTTAGATAATTTGTTAACATCAAGGATTATCATATAGTATATTTTAATTATTTTCAACACATCGTCAATATTTTTTATTTTCTTATAAATTTATCATCTTTCTCGTTATTGTTGGCTTCAACAAATCGTTTAACACTCATATGCAAATTATATTTTTCACGCAAAGCGGCAATTTCTTGCATTGTGGCGGAAGCGTGATGTTTGTTAAGTGCGGATTGGCTAGTCCAACTATCAATTAGCAACACACTTTCTTTATCCTCCAAAGGCAAAAAATATTCATATTTTAAATTGCCTTTTGTTTTGTGGATTTTATCAACAATTCCGCTTTTTGTCATTTCAACGGCAAACTTTTTTGCGCTTCCTTTCTTGCCTGTGTATAAAATGTTAATTGTTATGCTCATTTTTACCTTCTTTTAGTAATTTTTTTGCGTTTGCAGAATAAATATTTTTTGTTAGGGTTTTATATTTTTCGTTGTTATCTAAATGCTGTTTCTTTGCAATGACAACTTTTGCGGGCGAGTGCGGATAATCACTGCCATAAACAATTCTATTTTTATCTGCCACCATTAAAAGCATATCCAACGCCACAGGTTCAGGGTCGCCAGCAATGTCAAAATATAAGTTTTTAAATTCCGCGTCAACATCAACTTTTTGCATTATATTTAGGTTTGCTAAAATTTGCGTTACGCCTTTAAATCTTTGCAACATATATGGCAAAAATGAACCAGTATGCGGAACAACAAATTTTATGTTTGGATATCTTGTGAAAATTTTGTTTGCCATCATGTTTAATACCGCACGCGTGGTGTCGGTTGGATATTCAAATATTGCTGCAACCGTGCCAGTAATGGGCGTTTTGGGATATTCAGCGGCTCTTTGTGGGTGAATTATAACAAGTGCATTATTCTCGTTTAATTCTGCCATAAAATCATCAAAAG
>CANQZB010000014.1 GCA_947628195.1 uncultured Clostridia bacterium
TACAAATGGAATTGACACCCGAGTTGGTGAAAGCGGAATAAAACTTTCCGGCGGGCAAAAGCAGAGGCTAGCAATCGCAAGGGCATTGCTTAAAAAATCCAGCATAATTTTGTTTGACGAAAGCACCTCTTCGCTAGATAACCTTGCGCAAAACCACATTAAGCAGAGCATAGATAACATTAAAGGCAAATCCACAATAGTTATTGTGGCGCACCGCCTATCTACCATTAAAAATGTGGACAAAATTTTCTTCCTAGATAACGGCCAAATTGTAGATACCGGCACTTTTGACGAATTGTTTAAGCGCAACAAGGCATTCAAAACCATGTTTTTGGCAGAAAATATTTAGGTGGCGGAGTGCCACCCTTTTTAATGTAATTGCTAGGGGTCCCCTCTGCGAACCAGTTCTTGTGGGGGCCCCGTATTAAAAGTCATTGCGAAGGAAAATCGCCATGATTTTCCTGTGGCAATCTCAACCTCTTTTTGATTAGGGGATTGCCACGTCGCTAACGCTTCTCGCAATGACATTGGGAATGTTTGTTAGTTAAGATAATAAAAATTTAACTTTTTGTTTCATTAAGTTTGTTTATAAAAACTTGGCGGTTTTGGGTTAGGCGCATATCGTTCGGGCTTAATTTTATGGCAGTTTCTATTGCGGAAATTGCCTTTTTATATTCCCCAATTTCATAATAACAAAGCGAGAGATAATCGTACGGCAGGCTTCCCCAGCAGTAGGGCGAACTCATGTAATTTAAATATCTTTCCTTTATTTTTAGCATTTCGTTAAACGCAAAGGCGGAAAGTAAAAATTGTTTGTTTTCGTAGTAAAAAACGCCAAGTTCAAAATATGGCTCGCGCACATAACTGCACTCCAAAATCGCCCTAATTAAATGCGCTTCTTGGTTGGATTTATCCCCTTTTTGCTTGTAACACTCGGCAATGTATCTTAGGCTGGCGCAACGCTCAATATCCCAGTTGGAAGACGGCATTTTTAGGTGGCGGGTTAGCGTTTCAATGGCTTTATCGAACTGGCCGTCAAACATATATTCCCGCCCAAGATAGTGCATATTGCGGTCGTCATTCGGGTTTTCCTTAACGCTTAACTCCAACAGTGGCAAATAACTTTTGCGGGATTTTGTGTTGTCTGCCTTGTGGTTTAGTTGAATGCTTGGCAGGTCAATAAACTTTAAATCTTCGCTTGTGGTTGGGGTTAGCACCTCGTGCACCGGATATTTCCAGTTGTAAGCGCCGAATTTATGAATTTTATCCGCCATAAACACCACACCTTCACTGCCATCGGGGTTAAAATTCCAAGTGTAGCGGTATCTTGCCCGCCCAACGCCGGCACGCCAGTTTTCTTTTAAAATTTTACTCCAACCCGGCACAAAAAACTCATCAATATCTATACAAACGCAAATATCAGTGTCGGGCGGAATAAGCGTAAGGCTATCGTTTCGCGCAGAATCAAAGCGGAAATTTTCATACTTTTTTTGCGCGGTTATAACGCCCAACTCTTTAAATTTTTCGTATGTTCCGTCAGTGCTTCCCGTATCCAAAACACAAACATAATCCGCCTCTTTAACCGAATTGTACCAACGCTCTACAAACTTAATTTCATTTTTACTAATTGCATAAACACAAACTTTATAACTCATAATTTTATTTATTAAATTAAACAAAATAATGTTAAATGCTGTTTTGTTTGTAAAAAATTTAAAAATGCACTATAATTTTAATATGGAAAGTTTAACGGATGAGGAATTGAATAATTTAAGGGACGAACTGCTTTTTCAACTTTTTAAGGATGCTGAAATCCCGTTTGATAACAATTTAACTGACGAGCAAAAGCAAAATTTTTTATTTGCGCTTATTGTTATGCGCCACGCCGAAAAGCCAGATGAAAAATTGTTGAATTTACAAAACAAATATTTAAGCGCAATTAATAAAAGGGCGCAAATTGATGTGCAAAATGCTAAATTTAAAAATAATTTTTGCATTACGCAAGAAAATGTTTTAAATTTTAATGCGGACATGTTGTTGATTATAACAGACACTTTGTTGGAAGACGCAAACGCACTGATGGAAAATAAAAATTCTTTTGACAACGAACTTTTATTTAAAGCGGGCATTGAATTTAAACATGACCTTGTTAATTCTGCAAATTTTAATGCTTATAAAGCAGACCGCCCGGCGCCAATAATTTTATCTGGCTATAATTTGCCCGCAAAATTTATTGCAAAAATAATTTACAATAAAAATTTAATTTTTGATATAAATAATGAAAAAATAACAAAAAAATTAAAAAATAATGCCAATTTTATTAAATTCTTTAATAATTTAACGGCAAGTTTTAATATTTTATTTAATTTTATTAAAAATAACGCAATTAATTCTTTGGCAATTTACATCAAAAATAATAATTATAAAGAGGAAATTATTAATTTAATTAAAAATTACAATAAAAAAGCCAAAATTAAAATAATTATTAATTAAAAAAACACTATTAAATAGTGTTTTTTACATAAATCTAAACAATGGAACATTGCTATTTTCCAAAGCGGAAATTAAATTGATTAACATTTCATTTATTTGCATTAATAAATTTACAATTAATTGATTATAATACTCTTTTTGCTCAAATTTTTGCCAATTTATTAAATTTTTTTGTAAATTTGCTAATTTTTTTAAAAAATTAAATAAATTTATTTCTTTAATTTCAATTTTATCCTTTTTATAATTAAAAACTGCTTCAAAATTTTCTATAATTTTTGCCAATTCACTTTTGCAGTTATTTAAACTTTCTTTTATTTGTTTGTTTAATTTAACAATTAAAAGTGGGCAAGCGTTGTAACAAGTTAATAGGTCGGAATAAACATAAAAAGCCAGTTCGTTCCTGTTAAAATTTTTTTCTGCAATAAATTTATTTTTAATTAATTCATATTGCTCGTCATTTAATAGGGGAAAATCGTCATAAATCATAAAATAATATATTCTTTATGCGTAAAAAATAGAATAAAAAAAGCCTTTACGGCTTAATTTAAATTATAAGTTTCACCCAAAACGTTGGCAAAATCAATTCGGCTTTCGTACCAATCTTTTAACCCATCTCGATTATATTGGTGCAGTTTTTTCGCTTTGGCTTTTAAATTGTTGGATTTTGAACTTCGTGTGGCCCTTTGAAGTTCGGCTTGATACCTATCGTTTTCCAATTTTAACTTATTTTTATAATTTTCTTGCAAAAAATCCAAAAGGGCGGTTTTGTAACGCTCGCCAAACAATTCATACATATATGAATAATAATCGGCATCCTCGCTGAATTTATCTGCATAATAAATTTCTTCTGCAAACATATTTCCGCTTCCGGCTTCGTAATTAAAGTTGGAAAGTTTAAATCTTATTTTGTCAGTGCCAGTTAAAACGCCATCTGCAAACACGCCAAATTTTAAAATAACTGTGTCATATCGCTTCAAATTGTTAACTTCTTGCGCGTTTTGATGCTCGCCATATTCAATAAAAACCTTTTTATTTAAGCGATATTCCACATTTTTGCCAGATTGTTCGCTTGCAGTTTTGCTCATTTTTAAGAAATATAATTGCAAAAAAGTGTCTATCATAGCCTTATTTAATCTAAAATCCTTAATTTTATATTGTTCTGCCATAATTGCTTGTTCCTCCTAGGGCGTATTATATCACATAAAATAAGTTTGTCAATACCCAATATAAAAAAGCCTTAACGGCTTTTTATAATTTCATATTCATTTTTGGGCTTATCTAAAATTGTGTAACCCAAGGATGCAATTTTATCCCTTAATTCATCACTTTTGGCGTAATCTTTATTCATTCTTGCCAGTTTGCGAACTTCAGCAATATCTATAATATTTTGAGGGATAATTTCTTTTTCTTCGTCCTTAACCTCGTTTAATTTTAGCCCTAAAAAGCGGTCAAAATCCAAAACTAAATTGTAAATATCTGCGCTTTCTGGGTAATTTTTTAACGCATCCCACACAACCGATAGGGCAAGCGGGCTGTTAACATCATCTGCAACGAAGGAAGAAAATTTGTTTTTCAATTCTTCCAATTTTGCACTTTCAATGGAATTTTTGCCATTTTTGTGCCTTAAAAGCAATTTTTTGAGGTTGTTTAGGCTTTCTTTTGCGTTGTTTAGCGCTTCAAATGTGAAATTTTGAGGCTTGGAATAGTGCGCTGTTAAATAGAACATCCTTAAATCCATTGGGGAATAGCCTTGCTCTTTGATTTGCGTTAAAGTGTAAATTCCGCCTGTGGACTTGCTCATTTTGCCACCATTGTACATAAGGTGTTCCAAATGGAACCAAATATCTACAACTTGATGCCCGCACATTGCATAGTTTTGAGCAATTTCGTTTTCATGATGCACTGTTTTGTGTTCAACGCCACCGCCGTGCAAATCTATATGCTCACCTAAAAATTTGTTGCCTATGGCACTGCACTCTATGTGCCAGCCGGGGTAACCAACTCCCCAAGGGCTATCCCAACGCTGAATGTGATTATCCCTTGCCTTAACCCACAGCACAAAATCTGCCGGATTGCGCTTAAATTCGTCCACTTCAATGCGTGCGCCAAACTGTTTTTCGTTTTGATTCATTCCGCCAAGTGCGCCATAATTTGGGCATTTGCTTGTGTCATAATACACGCCGTTTTCTGTAATATAGCCGTAGCCGTTATCTAAAATTTTCTGCACAAAAGCAATAATTTCATTAATTACGCTTGTTGCAGGGCAAATGTGTTCGGGCGTTTCAATGTTGAGTTCTTGCATGTCGTTAAAGCACAAGTTCCAATAGAACGCAGCAATTTCTTCTGGCGTCTTGTGTTCGCGCTTGCTGGCAACTTCCATTTTGTCTTCACCTTCATCGGCATCGCTTGTCATGTGGCCAACGTCGGTGATGTTCATAACGTGATTTATGCCATAACCCAAATATTTAACCGCGCGCCTAACAGAATCCATAACAAAAAATGCGCGCATGTTGCCTATATGCTGAAACCAATAAACGGTTGGTCCGCAAAAATAATAATTAACAACATTGTTAACGGGTTTTAAGGCTTGTTTTTTTCTTGTTAAAGAATTGTAAATTTTTAATTCCATAATTTATCCTTTTATTTTATTATATACATTTACAAAAATTTGTCAACAATTATTTTTAATTATTAAATTTAAAATTTATTAAAAAAATTTTTTATTTTTTAAAAAATTCATTATTTTTTTAATTATTTTTTAATTTTTAATAATATTTTTTTAAAAAATAATTTTTTTTGTTAAAAATATTTAAATAATTTATGCTGGCAATTTTAAATTAAATTTATTTTAATATATATTTTTATAATAATTATTATAAAAAATTGTGTTAATTATTTGATAAATAATTTTTATTGTGTTAAACTAAAAACATAAAATAAGGGGAATTATGAAAGGGGTTAAAAAGATTTTTGTTTTTAGTTTTATACTGCTAATTGTGTCAGTATTCTTTTTTGGGTGCAATAAAAAAGTTAGTGTGCAAGCAATAAATTTTTCTAACAATGAAATTGTGCTTTTGGCGGAAGAAGAAATTGAGCCGGAAGTAAAAATTTACCCAACCAACGCCAGCAACAAAGCGTATGAACTATTTAGCCTTAACGAAGCAGTTGTAAGGGTGGAAGATAACAAATTGATTGCGGTTGATGAGGGCGAAGCGTTTGTTAAAGTTAAGGCAAGCGATAACGAGAATTTAGAAGATGTTGTAAAAGTTAAAGTTGTTTTGGAAAGTGCTGTTTTGTCTAACCCAGATGTGAGTTATGATGCAAATAGGCAAGTTATTGCCTTTAACCCTATTGCTAATGCGGGAAGTTACACATTAAAAATAAACGATGAAGAATTTGAAGTTGAAAATTATTTTGAATATCCGCTTACATATTTTGCAAAAGATGTTAATGTGTTTGATAATGTATTATCCATTCAAGCAAAAGCCAATGCGCCAACATACAGCAAAGCGTTTATAAGTTCGGAATATTGCAGTGCTTTAAAAATTTATCAGGCAAGCGAGGCGGAAAATGCGCAGATTAAAAACGGAATTTTAACCTTTACAAAACATGCCAACAGCCAATATGATGTTTATCTTGACGGAAGCGACCAGCCTTTTGAACAGGGCAACAGCACCGGGCAGGTGGATTTAACAACTTTGCCTGTTGAATATAAAGGCAAAAACATAGCCGTTTCAATTAAAACAAGCTTTAATGGCAATAGCCAAGAAGGAGTGAATTATTATCCTTCTAACAAAATAAATCTGCAAGCAGATGTTATGGATGTGCCAACAGTTGAAATGGCGGATAGCGTTGTTAATTTTAGCAAAGTTAGTTTTGCAAAAAGTTATGAAATTTTGTTGAACAATTTAGTTATTGCGGAAACTGAAAATAATAATTTTGACCTTTCCACCACAGACGAATTTAACACCATAATTGCAGATAGTTTTTATAGAATTTCAGTTAAGGCCAAAATGATAGATAACGGCGTAAACATCCTTCAAACGCAAGGCAAAAATGAGGTTTTAATTTCTAGGCAAACATCGCCTTCGCTTCAAGCGGAAAACAATTTAATAACCTGGACAGGAAGCGGAAATTTTAAAATTGAAATTGAAGCAGACGGGGTAAAAGGTCAACCTATTTTTAGCAGTAGAAATGAACTTTCGCTAGATAGTTACGAGGGCGGAAAAACCTATGCTGTTAGCGTTGTTAGCATGGCGGAAGAAGTTGACGGGGTTTACAAAATATCTTCACAAGCAAGCACAATTTCAATAACCAAAGAGGCCCCTGTTGAATTGAGTTTTGATAACCTTGAAAATCAAGTTTTAACGCTTGACGGCGTAAGGAATTATTCCTTGTTTTTAGATGATTCTCCGCTATCTGCAAGCACTATGTCTGGCAAGGTTTCGGCCGACCTAAAAACGCACGCACTAACTGCTGGCGAGCATACAATAACTGCGCAAGTTTTGGGTAACGGAAAAGAAATTTTTGATAGCGATATTTCAAGTTTAACCTTTTTGCAGTTAGAGGAAATTGGCGAAATTAATCTTGCAGAAGGTTTGGCAAGTGTTGTGCGTTCAACCAACAATGCAAGTGCAAAAATTACATTAAAAATTTCCAGATTTGATGGCCAAACCGAAACATTTGATTACACTGCACCAGTTAAATTGGATAGCGAAAACGATGAGTTTTATTTGGCGGGAGATTACACCATTTGTGTGCTGGTTGAAGGGAATAATAGTTCAACATTTTCTGTGTTAAATAATGGCGAGCCTAAAGAGATGGCAGTTAAACAATTTAAAGTTTTGCCTGCACCAACGCTAAATTTAAATGGCGAAAATGCGGAAAGTTTAATGTTTAACGCAGTGCCTAATTCTGTTAGCTATTCTGCCTTAATTAAGCGAGGAAATTCTTTTGTTAACCTGCAAAGTTTAAATAACGAAACTTTTAATTTTGACATTACTGTTTTGGCGGGTGAAATTGATGAATATAAGATGCAGGCAGTTGGCGATGGCGAAACTGTTTTAAATTCTAAATTGTCCAATTCCATAAAAGTTTCAAGGCTTAACGCACCAACAATAAGTTACAATAATCAAACCAACAAAATTAGTGTAACTTCAAACAATGCAGATGAAGTTTTGGCAGAAACGCCTTACATAATTAAACTAAACAATTTGGCAGTTGAAGCCGAACAAATTGAACAAGAACTTAATTTGTTAAACGGGGCAAACACAATAACTTGTCAAGCCCTTGCGGTGAAAAATTTTAATGATGTTTATTATTTTAATTCGCACGAAACAACTATTGAAATTAACAAAATTATAGCGGAAAGTGAATATAGAATTTTAAACAGTTCCACATTAAAAATAACCCCAAGTTTTAGCCAACATTATATTTTGCAATTAAACATAAAAATTGGCGAGCAAACTTATGAATTCACGCCAAATGGAAATTATTTGGAATGCGAAAATTTAGCCGAAAAATTGCCTTTTAGATTTGAAAACGGAAGTTATTTAATAGATTTTGAAAAGGATTATTCGCCTATTTTAGATTTTGAAAACAGTTTAAAATTCCAAGTTAAATTTATAGCACCTTCCACCGGAAACGACACAGTTGCCAACAGCAATTTTGATGCCGAACAAACCATTTCATTATTGCAAAAATCCAGCCTTGGCAGGTCTAAACAAAATTTAGTAATTTCGGGTGGCAATGCCAAGAAACATGCCCTTTTAATAAACGATGTGCAAGCGGAAATTTCTAGTTTAAATTTTGCATTGGAAGATATTTCTGCATATTTAAGCCCGGCAGTTAACACAATTAAAGTTGTAAGTTTAAACGATGAGCAAGAAAGTGAAAATTTAACGCTTGCAGTTGTGGGCGAAGCAATAAAAATTAAGCGTGCAGAAAGTGTTACGCTAACTTCGCAAAAAGATAATTCTGCCGAAAACAATTCTGCAATTTTAAAATTTAATGTTTTAAATTTGGGCTACGAAACGCAGTATGTTTTAACAATTTATTATGGCAGTGAAAAACTACAACTTTTAACAAACACTTACACAAATTTAGATGCCCAAGATGGCTATGTGGAAATTGTGTTGGATGAACTTGTTGATGAAAATGAATTAACCGAAAAATTAACATTTACAATTCAAACTTTGGCAGAAGGGCAGGAAGATGATGTGCTGATATTTAACTCTTTAATTTCTAGTGAAAAAGAGTTTATAATTGTAGAAGCTGTTACAAACATTTATGCGGAAGAAGATTACATTTTGTTAGGCCGACCTTCAAGCAATGTTGCTGGATACGACATCTACAAAAAAACTGGCGATGAATTAGAAAAATTGAATGCCGAACTTGTTTCTGCAGATAGATTTAATTTAGAAACTGGAACCTATCAAATTGTTGTGCGCGCAATTTCAATAGACGGCGCACCGGGATACACAAACTCTAAACTTTCTGCAGTTTACACAGTAACAAAAATTGGGCAAATAAGTGTTGGCACAGACGAGCTTGGAAACATATTGTTAACACTGCCTAATCAATCACTTTTAAACGAAGAAAAAGCAGATTTTAAAATACAAATTTCTGGCGGAGCGCATTCATTTGAATTTAGTTTAAGCGAGTTAACAGAAGTAGAAAAAAATGCAGTTTATTCAATTAATCCTGTTAATATTTTAAGTTATGGCGTAAACTCACTTTTAAAGGAAACATTCGGCTTTAAAATTGTTGTTGAAAGCAAGGCGGAAGACGTTTTGTTGTTAAACTCCAATGAACAAGAATTTTCATTTTATGGGCTTCTTGCACCAACAGATTTAAGAAAAACCAGTTCAAATGTGCAAGATGGCACAATTATTGAAAACATATCTTGGCAGAGCAATGTTTACAACACATTAACTGGCACAGATTTAACAGCTGAAAATTTAAATTATGGCTATATCTTTAAACTTAGTTACAACGGCGAAACATATTATTCAACAGATAGCAAATTAAAATTTTTAAATGACGGCGCAGAAACTTCTTATGCCAAATTATTAACCGAAACAAGCATAAAATTGCCATACGGATATGATGAAGATGGCAGTGGCATTTTGGAAGAAAGCGAAATTTTTGCAGATGGCGAATATAGCATAAGCGTTATGGCCGTGCCAGCAAAAATTGTGGGTTATAATTTGTGCCTTTCTAAATATTCTTCCAGTTTAAATCTTTTAATTTTAGGTTCGCCAAAAGTGGAAACAAACAACGGTGCGCTAACTTGGGAAGATATGCCTAACGCAAGCGAATATTTAGTTTTGATATATGACGTTGATGATGAATATCTTAACAGCGTAATTTTGCCAAAAAGCGAATTGCTTACTTTTGATTTTTCCGATTCCACCTTTGATGATTACAGCGGAATTTATGGCATTAAAATTCAAGCGTTATCCAAGGTGAACAATGTGCTAAATTCAAAACCTACAGAAATGATTTATGTTTACAGAATTTCTAAGTGCGAAGGGGCTTATATTGATGATGGCGCATTAGTTATTAAAACTAAAACTATTTTCAACACGGCAGAAATAGAGTTGATTAACGAAGCGGGCGTTGGCACTATTTTAACAATGACCAACACTGAAATTGATAACATTATAACCGGCTCTGGCTTTTCTAACTGGAAGGAGGCAAAAAGTTTCCTTTCACTTTTCAATAGCAGTTATAGCATATACATAAATGGCAGTACAGACGGCGTAATTTCTTCGTTATTGCAAGGCGGAAATTACAAATTAAACATCAAATTTTACGGCAACAGCAACAGCAAGTTGAGCATAATAAATTCTTGCAAAACAGAAAATGTTTCAAACCTTGTTTCTTCAAAACTAAAAGCCAATGTTGTGGAAACAAAATCCGGGCAATATAAGTTTGGGGTGGATGGCGCGTATGAAAGCGCAGAATTTAATCATAACCTTAACAACTCTTCAACCAACAGTTTCCTTAACAAAACGCCATTATATAAACTAAACTTATCAATTAAGGATAAAGAATACAATATCTATGCGCTAGACTATTATTCTTTTGTAAGCGCAAAAGATGCAAACGAAATACACGACTCTGCCGATTATGTTTTAATTTCCAACCCTGAGGATAATGGCGGGCTTTATGCGCAATACATTTACAATTATAAATCCAGCACAAAGTTATATATTAATGTTTATAAGGATAACACCATTAACTTTGCTTATAACACTTTAAAATATTATCCTTTAAGTTACACATCAAGCACTTCCGGATATAATTACACCTCTTCAAACGCGCTTAGCGAAATTGATATTTCGGATGGCGGAATTTTTAGCATTAAAGCCTTAGTTTTGGGTGGAGATAGCAAAAACAATACTGGCTATTTAACATCTAATTGGTCCAAAACTTACACATTTGTTAGATATGAAGATTTGCTTTTAACGGGCGAAAACGGAATGCTAAAATTTAAAAACTTGCAACCTGTTGTTGATGAAGGCGTGGTTATAGACTACCCTATTTACGAACTTAAAATAAAACCTATTAACGAAGTAAATATTCAATCAATTTATTTGTATTATGAAGGCGAGCGCACGTTTGACGATGCTCTGCAAGTTATAAAAGCCAACACCGGCTTAACTGACCCGGATTGCTATGCTATAAAAAGCACGGATATTGTTGGAGATTATATTTTATACAACATTTCGCCTTATATAAAATCGTTAAGTTACACAGTTACAATTCGCACGCTGGCGGGGTTGGGCAGTGGCGTTCAATCCAACGAAAGTGATTTACTTTTAAACGCAAAAAACCCAACGCGAGAATATATTTGCTTTAAATTGGGGGATATGAAATTCAACTTAACATCGGGCGAACTTGTAACAGATTTAAAAACCACGGGCGATGGAAGAACCTACATTTATAACTACGAAATTACTATATCCGATGGCGAAACAGATTTTGTTTATGCCATCACCGCCAACGATAATGCAAATGCGCGCATAGAAAGCAACAAATTATATTACATTGTGCCAAACAACATTGAATATAACGGAAGCAGTTTCCATTATAATGCACAAAAAAATTACAGCATAAAAATTCGTGCACTTGCGGGCGATAATGCCAACTTAATAAATGGCAGTTACGCGCAAGAAAACGGCAAAGATGCCGAAACTGCATTAAAAAAATTGGCGGATATAACTTCTGTAAGGGTAGAAGAAGGAATTTTGAAATGGAACTTGCCAACTTCACTTCCTTCCAACACAAAAATAACTTTAAAACTAAAAGTAACAGAAAGCACTGGCCTAACTTCAATATTCACATTAGATTTAGCAACAGCAAACAGTTACGCTTTTGCGGATGGATATTATAACGGAAACCTTCGCATAGACGGAACTGAAAATTTAGTAATTCAACTAAAAATGCGTGGCAATAATGAATATCTTGATGGCGATTACACCGTTGAACTTAATGCAAGGCGACTGATGAGGGTGGAAGCTTCCGGCATTATAAGCAAAAACGGGCATTTATACTTCCCACAAGTTGACGGGGCTGACCACTACGTTGTAAAACTTTCAAGTGGAATAAATCAGTACACATTCACCACCTACGATAACGAAATAGATTTTGAACAAACAGCAGACGACACGGGCAAAAAATTGGTGGAAGGCGTTTATTCAGTGGAAATAAGGGCCTACGGCAGTGATAGATTTAATTCGCTATCCAGTTCGGCAACCAACACATTTACAAAATTGACCACAGTTGATGCTGGCTCGGTGAAAATAACGGGCGATGTAATTAGCTGGAACAGCGTTTTAAATGCGCAAGGCTATAAACTGGAATTTATATACAACGGCGGAGGCGTTATAAATTACTCTGCGGGAGGGGATAACACTTCGCTTAAATTGCCGGATACAGTTTTTGGCAGTTACACAGTTAAAATTTATGCAATAGGCTATGGAAATGGCTACGTGTTTAACAGCGATGCCATAAGCATTCAAAGCGAAATAGATAGGCCTAATAAAATTCAGCAAATTTATTATTCTTCAACCGAACATCAATTTTACTTTGCTCAACCGGAAGACTATGCCGTGGGCGATGAGTTTAAATTGTCTTACGATTTTGAAGAATACACAATGCTTAACAACGCGGTTAGCAAATTGCCAGTTTCCCACATAGAAACGGCCATAACAAGCCATTATAGTGAAAATGGCATAACTTATTATTACTTTATGCCAACCATTATGGGGGACTATTCCAACTTTACAATAATTGTAAACAGAAACGGCTTTTATTCGGGCGCTTCAGTTTACCCAGAAACCGTTGCGTTAAACATTTACAGCGCGGGTGCTGGCACAAGCGAAAAGCCATACATTTTGAATAGCGAAGCCGAACTTTTAAATGTAAATTTAAGGCCAGATAAATATTTTAAACTGAACAAAAACCTAAATTTAACTAATGAAAGTTTGCAGGATAGATTAAATAACGGATATATTTTGGCAGATGAATTCACTGGCAATTTTAATGGTGGAGAATTTACAATAACACTGCCAGAATTGTCCGCTGAAAATGTTAAATCCGTTGCCTTGTTCAACATCATAAACGGCGCACAAATATATAACTTAACTGTGGGCTCATCGTCAAGCGGATTTAGCCTAAAAGCAGAATATTCAAGCGAATTTGGCGAACAAGAAATTGTGCTTTCAACCCTTGCGGCAAACAGCACAAATTCAACCCTAACCAACATTACAGTTTACTCTAAAATTCAAATTTCAGGCGGGGCAACTGCGGAAGTTTATCTATCTGGCCTGGTGGGGATTAGCAATAACGATACAATTTCTGGCTGTTATGTAACATTTGATGCAGATTACGGCTTTAACACCGCCAGCGCAAGTTATGTTTCTGG
>CANQZB010000015.1 GCA_947628195.1 uncultured Clostridia bacterium
TTCTTTGCCTTATTAATGGGGATAAAACCATTCCAGAGTTCTCTTGTCAAGTTCACCATGGAATAAATAGCCACTATACATAGTATTCAATATTAAAGTTTTTAATATTATTTGCATAAAAAAAGCCCTGATTTTTGTCAGGACTAATTTTTAGTGGGGTGTTAAATGTGATTTCGATTTTATCTTCATATAAAGTAATGTTTTTTATGAGATAATCAATAATCATTTCAGGTTCAAGCTTTAATGCTTGTTTATAATATTTTTTAATTTCATCACTTGTAAGTTTTATTTGATATTTATTGTTTTCTATTAATATTTGTTTTTCTAAATCTTTCAATTTTTCTTCAAGTTCATTCATTCGCTTGTTTGTTGTACTATTAAAAATTCCTATTTCAATTGCTTTCATAATATTGTTGAGTGTGGATTGAGTTTGTTTTTGCTCATTAATAAGAGATGAAAGGGTAGTATTATTTATTGATTGATTTTGTAAATTAATTAAATTGTTTGTTAATTTTTCTATAAATATTGGTTTGCTTAAACTTGTTATTAAATTATTTAATATTAGTTCTTCTAAATATTCTTTCCTTAAAATTGATTTTTTGCAACCATTATTAGTTTTTCTACCCAAGCACTTATAATAAAATTTTCTTTTACCATCTTTTGATGTCCCACATTCTGCACACATTGACATTCCACAATATCCGCATGTTAATTTGTGTCTTAATAGGTAATTTGTTTTTAAACTGCGTTTGCCATATCTATTTGCTTGAATTTTTAATTTAACTTTCTCGTAAATTTCAGTGGGAACTATTTGTGGATACATATTTTCAAAAATTTGATTATTAAAACGATATATGCCTGCATATTTTTCATTTTTTAGTATGCCATAAATTTTATCTCTGCCGAAAGGTTTGCCTTTATCAAATATGTGATTCTCTGTTAATTTTTGTATGATATCTTTAACATAAACACCAATAGAGTATTGCTTATAAATAAACCTTATGACATCTGCTTGTTCTTCATCTATTATAATTTTATGATTATCTATTTTGTAACCATATAACAAATAACCGCCTGTAAAATTGCCTTTTAATCGTGTTTCATTCATTCCACGTTTAACTTTTTGACTTAACTCTGCTGAATAATATTCTGCCATTCCTTCTAGTAAAGATTCAAGTATAATGCCTTCTGGCGTATCTGGTATATTTTCCATTGCTGAAAGTAATTTCACATTATTGTCTTTTAAAATCTTTTTGTATTTTGCAATCTCATATTTATTTCGTGAAAATCTATCAATCTTGTACACTAAAATATATTGCCAATCTTTTTTGCTACTGTCCTTTATCATTTGTTGAAAATCTGGGCGATTGTCGTTTGTGTCTGTCATTGCTCTGTCTATATATGTGTTTAAAATTAATATGTCATGAGATTTGGCATATTCTTCACACACTCTTAATTGACCTTCAATAGATTGTTCAGTTTGGTTATCACTTGAATACCTTGCATATATTACTGCTGTTTTCATAGTTCTTAAACTCCTTTTATTTATTTAATTTGTCTTTCGACAACAAGCGAATAAACAAAAATGGTTTAGTATACTTAAGCTTATTATTTTAATTTTTTAGTCAAGGGTTGCCTTGCAATACATTTTACCCTTGACTAAAAAGAGTTTTTGTTTAAACTTCGCTTGCGAAAGACATATTACTTGTATCAAGACAAGCACACGTGTAGGTTGCAAATTTTGTTTCTACTTGTTTCAAGACAAGCACACGCCAGAATCTCACTTGATGGACTCTACTTGTTTCAAGACAAGCACATGTCAGGGTTGCAATTTTTGCCTTACTTGTATCAAGACAAGCACATGTGTGAATCTCAATAACGAGTTCTACTTGTTTCAAGACAAGCACACGTCAGAATCCCAAATTGCCTTTTATCTCTAAAATTCGTTCTAAAATTTTCTTATAAAAATACTTATCAAAAATAGCAAGATTTAATTCATTTGTAAAAATAACTTGTGTCTGTTTTTTCATCTCAACTCCTAATAGGAATTAAAAAAGGACATAGATAGAAAAACATTTCTAATCTACGCCTTAAAATGCAACCACTGACTTGTCTATTAGTTCCAAGCAAAACTTTGTGTTTTCAAACACTATATATTAAAAAACTCGGCTTGTCATTTTTGCGTGTTCTTTTTTAACTTCAAAAACATTTTATCACACATTTTTTGTAAAAATTTCATAAAATTTGACTTTTTAACACTAATTTTGTCTAAAATTTCAATGATTTTTAATAATTTTCGAAAAAAATTATCAATCGTATCTTTTTTATCCACAACCGAATTTGCTTGAATGATTAAGAATTTAGAGATAAAGGCGTTTCGCTTTTGCTTCAGCTAGCGAACGCCTTTCTAAATTCCATTCAAGCGGTTTTGTGAAATGCTTTGCGTGTGCTTGTCTGGCGGAGCGTAGCGACGCCACTTGTTTCAAGACAAGCACACGCCAGGATGTCAAATAATAAATTTTTGTTAAAATTTGTCATTTTTTTATATTGATTTTTGATTGAATATGTTATAATTAAAAAGAGAGGAAGAATTATGAAAAAAATATCTGGTAAATTTATTGGCTGTTTAGTATATCTTTGTATAGGTGTCTTTATAAGCTTAATTTATATATTGTGTGCAGCTACTAACAATCTAGAAGTAACCGAAAACACTATGAGTGCAATTCCATCAGCAATACTACTCACTTGTTTTATGGTTTTACCACCATTAATATGGTTAATTGTTATTATTCGCAAGAAACAAGTATATACTTTTGATGATGATAAAAACGAAATTTCAATAAAAATCGATTCTTATGTAAACGAATTTATTCAAAATAAAAATATTGTTACGATTATTAAAAATTTTGTAAAAACTAATGGAATCAATTTACAAATTTTAGAGTTTTCTTTTGTCCCTTTAAAAAAAATTACTAACATGTGGACAAAAGAAGAGCAGTCTTATGAATTGAAAGTAAATAATTTAGAGAAATCTTCAGATTATTTAGCTCAATTGAAATTATATAACCAAAATTTAATTGATAATAATTTTACAATATGTACTTTTATAGATAAATTTTTGAACAATACACATACTCCTTTATTCAATGAAGAGATAAGAAATAGTTTTAACAAATTAAGCAAACTTTACAATTCATTAATTAATCAACAAATTGTTTTACAAGATGATTATATCAATAGATTAAAAGCATTTATGTACTTAGTTTATAAATATAGCAAGGAAAATATTTGCAAGGAATATGAAACGATTGCTATAAATAATGGGTTAAGTGTAGAAAACACCGAATATGAAATCATAAAGAGATTATTTAACAATGGTTATGATGAAGAAACAATTATACTTGTTTTAACTTCTTTGAATAGTAAGAAACATAGTTATATTGATTTATTTATGGCTAATAAAACTAATTATGAAAATATTGTTAATGAACAATTAAAAGATTTAAAAGAAAAACAAACAATTGATAATTTATTAAGAGAAGATGATTCAACAATACGTTATACTATTGATGATATAGATTTAATGTCGGGTGCAGATTTTGAAAAATTTATTACATATATGTTTAACAAATTAGGATATAAAGCGACCAACACAAAATTAAGCGGTGACCAAGGTGTAGATATTATTGCAGAAAGGGGTGCAGAAAAGATTGCAATTCAAACTAAGTGTTATAGCCAAGTTGTAGGTAATTCAGCAGTTCAAGAAGTATATTCTGGTGCAAAATTTTACAACGCAACTAAATGTATGGTTATTACAAATAGTTATTTTACAAAATCTGCTAAACAATTAGCAAAATCAAATAATGTTGTTCTTTGGGATAGGGAAGTATTAAAGGAAAAATTAAAAGAAATATGATAGATTATGAAATGTATCTTAATTACTTAAAGAATGAAATAGAATTTTGCAAAACCGCCATATCAAATATAGATGAAATATCGAAAAATGTTGATGAACCTGCAAAAATGCTATTTTATCATGCAAATGTTTTATTTAATTCTATGGCTAATATATCAAAAATACTAAATAACAATAGAGACCAAAATACATTAATGAGGTCTCAAACATTAAAAAAATTGTTAAAAATTAAAAATAAAAAAATCTCAATTTTAGATAATAGAGAATATAGAAATTCAAATGAACATTTTGATGAAAGAATTGATAATGTTTTAAATTCAAACACACCATATACATTTATTGATTTTTCTATATTCGACTATATTATTACAAATTCATTAAATAATTTTGGAAGAATTTATGAACCAAGTTTAAGAACATTTTATTTTATAAATCAGAATATTTCACAGGAAAGTATTAATGTTTATGAAATCGAAAAGGCTATTACATATTTAGAAAATCAACTTAATAATTTTAACAATGAAAAATAAGATTCGTTTTAGAAGGGCTTTGCTCTGCCAAAACTGACAATGTCAGTTTTTTTGTAAATTTTTCTTATTTATATTTGACAATTTCGTTTTAAAATTCTATAATAGCAAAAATGAAGAAAGTTACAATTTATACAGATGGAGCATGCAGTGGTAACCCCGGCCCTGGTGGATGGGGTGCCGTGCTTTTTTATAAAGATACAATGAAAGAAATTAGTGGCTTTAATCCAGAAACAACAAATAATCAAATGGAATTAACGGCTGCAATTAAAGCGTTAGATATGTTAAAAGAGCCGTGCGAAGTAGATTTATATAGTGATAGTGCCTACCTGGTTAATGCCTTTTTAGAAGATTGGGTAACCAAATGGCAATTAAATGGGTTTAAGTCGGCAAACAAAAAGCCGGTGCAAAATGCTGAATTGTGGAAACAGATTATAGATTTAACAAAAACACACAAAGTTAAATTTATTAAAGTAAAGGGGCATGCAGACAACAAATATAACAATAGATGTGATGAATTGGCCACTGGCGAAATAGCCCAAAACAGAAGTGATAATTAAAAAAATAGGCTTTCTGCCTATTTTTTATAATTCTTTTTTCTTAAATCGGTTAACCGCTATTGCGTTTAGCACAATTGATAAAACTAAAATTATGCATAATGTTAAAATTATGTTTGAACCTGCATAAATTTTAGCGCCTAGCAGTAAATTAACAAAGTTGTTTTGCATTGCATAAATTGAACTTCCAAACAACGCATAGAGAGATATGTGCGAGAAAGGGTAAAAGGTTATCCAACTATTTGCGCCACGAACGAACACTGGAAGCAGAATATTTATTAAATATAAAACCAAAATCAATGTTATTGCCAGCAAATCGGACTTAAATAGGCAAGACAACAGCATGGCAATAGAAGTATAAACAATAATTTCCAACAACAAACTTAGCATAAATATTAATATCATAACAATAGGGTGGAATGTGATAGCAATGCTACTGTTGAATATTGTTAAAATATTTGCACTGCCAAAGCCATAAACGGCACCGCCAACTGCCAAAGCAATAATTCCACTAAAAATTATAAATATAATTGACATTATTAGTATTGCTAACATTTTGCCCCAATAAACATTCGACCTAGTTACTGGGCGGATGGCATAATAGCGCATAGAGCCTTCTTTTATTTCGCCAGCAATTGAATAGCAGGCTGACATTACCGCATAAACAATGATTATAAATGAAAACAATTTTAAACTAAAATAAGCATAATCATATGCGTTAATTGAGTGGTTGGAAGTAACGCCAATGGTTAGAGGGTGGGCAAAATCCTCGTTTGTTTTGTTGTGTTCAAAAAGATAATTGTATTTAATTAAATTTGTTTTGCTATTATATTCACTTTCACTATTCAAATACATCAAATCAATTTGGTCGGTTGTGCCAACATAAGAGAAAGCATTTGACAACAATTCGTATTTTATTAACTGTGAAAAATCACTTGCAATGCCTATATATAGATTCGCAAGCCTGTCCATTTCATTAATATATTTTTCTTGAGAATTTTTTGTGCTGTCAATGTTAACTTCATCGAATAATGAATTGATATCTTCAAAAACATTTTTGAGCCTTGTTTGAACGATATTTAATCTTGTATTAGTTTCTGTGGTGGTGTAAGTTTCTATCAACGCATCGCTAATTGTGGGGTATTTAAGCCCTGATAAACAACTAGATATAGTGTGTTCATAGTTATTAAAATAATATTTTTCACAAAAGTCTGCAATCTCATTTTTATCTACATTGCTTTTCATTTGTGCGGTTGCGTCTTCCATTACATCTATAAAGGAGTCGTAATTTTTGTTGGTCGTTAAAATGGTGTAACTACCAGTTCTGGAGTTGTCAATGCCATTTTTAACAACATTTTTTAATTCGTCTAACAAATTAATTACGTTATTTTTACGGTCTTCAATAATTTTTTCGTCAACTGTTTTATATTGGCATTCCTGATAAGCTTGTACAGCGGAATCCAGTTTTTCTTTTAAACTGTTAACCTTTTCTTTATAGGTTAACGGCGTGCCATGTTCATAAATATAATAATTGTTAATTTTTTCACTAGACGTTGTTATAAGTGCATCTGCTTTTGCTTTTTCGCCCCTATCAGTGCTTCCTTGGACATAGAAAGATGAATATTTTGAAGTAACTGTGTTACCAACCAAAGGGGTGTAGGTGTTTTCATAAACTGTTGGATGGTATATAAAGACGCCAAGAATTAGAATTAAAGCCAAAAAAATGGCCAAAACGTAAACCCCTGGTTTAGATATCATTTTTTTAAGTTCTGCTGAAATAACTTTAAACATAATGCTCCTATAAAATGCTTGTTGACGAACGACTACTATTTAACAATTCAAAATATAGTTCTTCTAAAGATTTTTGTATTTTCTTAATTCTGTAAATTTTAATTCTTTTATGGGTTAAGAAGGAGACTACAACAGCAAGATTTTCTTCTTTTAAAGGCACAATTAACGAGTTGCCTACAACTTTGCTAACTAAATTATACCTCTTTTTCAAAAGCATTGCGCCGTAATTAGGGTAGTTGCACAAAAATTGAATTTTTTGATTATTTTCAATTAGTTTTTCAATTTCACCCATAGTTTTAAATTCAATAAGAGAGCCATTGTTAATAACGCCAATAACATCACACATTTGTTCCAATTCGGCAAGATTGTGGCTAGAAATAATTATGGTCATTTTTTCTTTTTGTGCTAATACCTTTAAAATGTTTCTTATTTCTACAATGCCGTTGGGGTCCAACCCGTTAGTGGGCTCATCTAAAATTAAAAGTTTTGGCTTATTAAGCAAGGCTTGGGCTATTCCCAAACGTTGCTTCATGCCTAGGGAATAGGTTGAAACCTTATCTTTTATTCTATTTTCCATGCCAACAAGTTTAACAATTTGAGGAATTCTTTTAACGGCAGATTTGCCATAAAAATTAGCATATAATTTCAAGTTTTGCAAGCCAGATAGATAAGAATAAACTTGAGGCATTTCAACAACGGCCCCAACATTTTTTATTGCACTTTTAAAATTTGTTCGGATGTTATACCCGCATATGCTTACAGACCCGCTAGTTGGAAGCGTTAATCCTGTAATCATCCTAATGGTTGTTGATTTGCCTGCACCATTAGGGCCAACAAAACCAAAAATTTGCCCTTCAAAAAGGGTAAATGAAATTTTATTTACAACTTTTTTATTATTGTATTCTTTCGTTAGATTTGTTACTTTTAATACGGGTATCATAAATCTCCTAGTTTTTTGATTTTTTAATAAAAACAAATGTAAATAATATATCTAAATATATGCAACTTGTTATTAAAATTGGTGCATATAAATTAGCAAAATTGCGCATGCCAAAAATTTTAACAAACGAATTGTGCCCAGTTGCTATGCTTACAATCAAAGAAAGCACAAGCACAAGTATTTCCACAACAGAGGCAATTATTAAACGCTTTTTAAAATCAATTTTAATTTCAGATGTTTGCAGTTTTTGTTCGAACTTCTTTAAATTTACTATGTAAAGAATAGGGTAAAAAATTAAAACGATTATACCTAAAATTAAGAAAGTATAATAAAGTGCCGATGATTTTGTAAAATTAACAATAACTGAACATATTATTAAAGATAATAACAGATAGGCAGAGGAGCATAGAATTTTATATAACATTGAACGAGAATATTTTTTAGCTTTTATGTAATTTGCGTTTAATTTAATGTTCTCAAATTCTACAAACCTAATTGGTTCATCCTTATCGCTTTCAACAGGAGAAGGGAAGGTAAATTGTTGATTTTCAAACACGGTTTCAGATTTAATTTTATCCTTATATTCATCAGATAACTCTACGGATTGGCTGTTTGTGAATTGGGCAACATTGCTATTATTTGCAAAATTTTCATCTTTAACAACGCTATCCTTTTTCAAAAGTTCGGCATTGTTTTGGTTGGTTTCGGTTTCAGTTTGAGTATCTATTGATGTCTGCTCAAAAACTTCTTCGGAAGGTAGCACCGCTTCTTTTAATTCTGGCGCTGTTTCAAAAGACATAGTTTGTTGAACAGAAGAAAAATCGTCTTCTTCATCAGTTTTAGATGTTGAAGCATAGTTTAATTGAACAGATTCAGTTTCAGTAGTGGCGTTGATAATGGCGGGTTGATTATTTGCGTTTGATTCAAAAACACTTTCACCAAAGTTTTCAGAAGATTCGGAAGATTTAGAATAAGCAGGCTGAAGGGCAAAATCTTCTTCATCTAAATTGATATTATTCACTAAGGTATTATAATCTGGCAGAGTAGAGGCCTGCAATCTGCCATTATCTGTTATTCTATAATAGTGGCGCTTTCCTCCAATTTCACTATCTTGCCAGTACGAAGAAATAAATTTGGATTTCTCCAACTTTTTTAAAACAGTGTACAGTGTGGGTTGTTTTATAACAATTCTGCCTTTAGATTTTGTTTCAATTGATTTTGTTAACTCAAAACCATATTTATCGTTTTCGATAAGTTCCAACAAAATTAAAGGAATTAAATCTGTTGTTTTCATAATACCTCATTATTATTTATAATTATATAATATAATAAACTAAAAAACAAACATTTTAAATAAAAAATAAAGATTAAAATCTTTATTTTGCTACATATTATTTCTAATTAACCCAACAACCTTACCCAAAATTTCCAAATCTCTTGTTATAATAGGTTGCATAAAAGAGTTTTCTGGTTGCAAACGAAAATATCCGTTTTCTTTATAATAACGTTTTACGGTTGCTTCGTTATCAATTAAACAGGCTACAATTTCGCCGTTATTTGCAATTGATTGCTTAGATATAACAACATAATCACCATTATAAATGCCAACATTAATCATACTATCGCCCTTAACTTTTAGCATAAACATATCTGTTCCTTTGAACAGATTTTCAGAAACGACATAACTATCAATAAGATTTTGTTCGGCTAGAATAGGCGTTCCGGCGGCAATTTCGCCAACTACCGATAGGGTAATGTTGTTGTTTGATACCCCCTCTGTTAGTTCTATGGCGCGATTTTTATTGTTACTGCGTGAAATTTTACCCATTTTTTCTAATTTTTTTAAGTGATAAACCGCACTAGAGGTTGAATCTAGTTTTAAATTATCGCAAATTTCTCTAATAGTGGGTGGGTACTTGTTGTTATCAATAAAATTGGTAATAAATTCATATGTTTCTTGAGTTTTATCCATATTTTCTCCTATGTTTTTCTCAATAATAGCATAATTTTTTACAGATGTCAAACATTTGTTCGATAATTTTCGATATTTTTCGAAAATTTTTTAAGTTCAATTTCTTAAGGCATTTATGATAAAGTTACAATATATAATGTATTTTATAAATGTAATACACAATGTTTATTTCAATTTTACCTTTCCTGCTACAGAACGGCGTATATCATCGCTAATTGCCGCATAGTGTTTTTTGGTGGTGTTTACATCTTTATGGCCTAAAACTTCTGCAACAATATAAATATCTTTTGTTTCGTTATAAAGATTTGTGCCATAAGTAGAACGAAGTTTATGTGGTGTAATATTTTTTAGTGGGGTAGCAAGCTTTGAGTATTTTTTTACTAAATATTCCATTGTTCGTACCATCATGCGCTTGTTTTGGCTAGATAAAAACATGGCGCGCTCTTCTTTAGGCAAATTTAATGTGTCCCGATATTTGAGATAATCTTGCAAAATTTTGGATGTTTCTTCGCCAAAATATAATATAACTTGATTGCCACCTTTTCTTGTAACGCGGAATGAATTAAGGTTAAAATTGAAATCGTCCACGTTTAAACCAACACATTCGCTTACACGGATGCCGGTTGTTAAGAATAGTGAAATGATTGCATTATCTCTAATCTTAAACTTTTCGTTATATTTTTGTTGATGATTGGAAAAACCATTCAAAGTTTCACAATAATACATAAGTTCTTGAGTTTCTTGAGGCTCTAATTTTATTATCGGTTTTTCATGTAATTTAGGTGAGCTAACCTTGCTGGCAACATTGGCTTTAAGCATATCTCTATTGAAAAAGTATTTAAAGAACGCGCGCAGACTAGATAGTTTCCTTAATTTTCCTCGCTCGGAATTGGTTATAACGGCGCCGTTTTCTTTATCATAATAGGAAAGATATGCCATATATCTTTCAATCATTTGAGAGGTTACATTATCTATATCATTTAATGTTATGGCGTTTAAAGGCTTATTTGAAAAGTCTGGCTCATACGTAATTAAGTAATTAAAAAAGGTTTTTAAATCTATAGCATAATTTATTCTTGTTAATGGGGTGGTGGTATCTTGTATACCAATGAAAAATATACTACAAAATGTTGGCAAATCTTTCAACATTTCGTTTAGTTTTCGCATATTGTTACGATTTCTATCTAAATAATAATTATTTGACATAATTTCATTCCTTTTTATATTTTACAATATCTTTGCGTAAAAAACAAGCAATTTAAAAGATTTTTTTGTGGTCAAAAACAATTTACAAAATAGAATTTTTGTTGTATAATACACTTGGAGAAAATATGATAGACATTAATTTAATTAGAACAAATCCAGATAAAGTAAAGGAAAATATTCGTAAAAAGTTTCAAAACCATAAACTGCCACTTGTGGATGAGGTGCTGGAATTAGATAAAAAGGTTAGGGCTTTAAAACAAGAAGGGGATAGTTTGCGTTCAATGCGCAATAGTCTTTCTAGCCAAATTGGCGTGCTTATGAAAGCCGGCAAAAAAGACGAAGCCGACAAGATTAAAGCCCAAGTTGTTGGAAATAATGAACGCATCAGCGCAATAGAAAAGGAAACAGCCGAACTTGATGCCAGGATTAAGCAAGATATGATGAGCATACCAAATATAATTGCGGACGATGTTCCTATTGGCGAGGATGATAGTAAAAATGTTCAAGAACAAACTTTTTTAGAGGCAAAAGTTCCGGATTTTGAAATACCTTACCACACTGAAATTCTTGAAAAATTGGCAGGAATAGATGTTGATAGTGCCAGAAAAACTTCCGGTCAGGGCTTTTATTATTTAACAGGAGATGTTGCAAGATTGCACAGCGCAATATTATCCTATGCGCGAGATTTTATGATTAATAAAGGCTTTACCTATGTAATTCCGCCGTTTATGATTCATGGCAATGTTGTTCAAGGCGTTATGAGTTTTGAAGAAATGGGCAACATGATGTATAAAATTGAGGGTGAAGACCTATATCTAATAGGAACGAGTGAGCATTCAATGATTGGCAGATTTATGGATACAATAATACCTGAAGAACAATTGCCAATAACTCTTACTTCGTATAGCCCTTGTTTTAGGAAGGAAAAGGGTGCTCATGGAATTGAAGAGCGCGGAATTTATAGAATACATCAGTTTGAAAAGCAAGAAATGATTGTAATTTGTAAACCGGAAGAAAGCGAAGAATGGTACAAAAAGATGTGGAATTATACCGTGGAATTATTTGTTTCTATGGAAATTCCGGTTAGAACACTTGTTTGTTGCTCGGGAGATTTGGCAGATTTAAAATATAGAAGTTTGGACGTAGAAGCGTGGAGCCCTAGGCAGAAAAAATATTTTGAAGTTGGTTCTTGCAGTAATTTAACCGATGCGCAGGCTAGGCGATTGGGGATAAGATACAAAACGGAAAAGGGTAACCAATTTGCGCATACCTTAAATAATACGGTTGTTGCGCCACCAAGAATGCTAATTGCGTTTATTGAAAATCATCTTCAAGAAGACGGAAGCGTAACAATCCCAGAAGTGTTGTGGCCATATATGGGCGGAATAAAAGTTATTAAAACTAAATAAATTTGAATTGACGTTTTTAAAATCGACCATACTTGGTCGGTTTTTTTACGCAAAGATATGCAGATTTGCGTTTTTGATAAAATCCGCATTAGTTTGATAACTAACTACAAAATTTTTAAAACCAATATGAATATGATATTTAAACTTTGCTTCAAAGTGTGTTTATAATTGGCGGGGCTGGATAAGATTGTAAAATACTTCTACACGAATTTTAAAAAATTTGGCAAGGGAATTATTCAAACAAACCACAATTTTTTGCAAAGGCGAAATCTTAACGATGCGACAATCCAGCCAAAACTATCAAAGGATTTAGGCATCAGTATTTTAAAGGCAAACCAAAGCCGATGTGGACAAAATCGGCGTTTTCCACAGATTTAAGGCCATTTTTGCCACTATCTTTGCGCAAAAGAAGGCTTTTGCGCAAAGATATGCGTAGAACTTTGGCGCTCTGCCCCAACTTATCCACACTTATCCACCGCCGAGTTTTCACCCGCTTGTATCAATATTT
>CANQZB010000016.1 GCA_947628195.1 uncultured Clostridia bacterium
CAAAAGTTAAGCTCTCATACGCCGAAAATACTTGGCTGGAGACGGCCCGGTAAGATAGGACGTTGCCATCAACCTGCAAAACTCTGCTTATGTGCAGAGTTTTTTATTTGTCTCCAGCCAAGTTTAAAGGGGACCCCATAAAACATATATGTTTTGTGGGGATAAGGAGCAATCGTGCAAAAAATGAAATTTGCGAACTTGTGAGCAAATGATAAAAAGCACGAATTACGACGCGGAGACGGCCCGGTAAGATAGGACGTTGCCATCAACCTGCAAACTCTGCTTATGTGCAGAGTTTTTTTATTTGTCTCCAGCCAAGTAATATATGGTTCACTTGTTAAGAAGTATTGGCAAAAGTATTGACTTTTTTGTTTCAAAGTATTAAAATATGAATATGAAAATATATTTTTACGGAGATTTCATTGATTTTAGATTGTGTGATGATAAAAAATTAGATGGAATTAAAACTAAGTTTAATGCTACAATTAATCAAAGAAATTATTACAAAAGAAGTATGTTTAATACACACTGTCAGATTTCAGATGCAACACTTTTGGAAATCTTTAACTTAATTGAAGGTGAAAATTTTGCTGGCAACGAAATCGATTATGAAGATATTGATTTTGAAGCGGTTTTTGATTATTTGCTCAAGCATTCTTATGGTATGAGATTTATGTTAAGGTCCACAAGCGAAAGAGATAAAGGTTTTTATTTAACATATTATGATCACCAAAGAGATTCCAAATTAACAATATCTGAAAGCGGCCAAAAAACCTTAATTGATTTTTTGAAATCGATAGAAGCAAAATATAATGAAGAAAAAAACTTAAATGTTTAAAAATTAATACTAGGAGGGAATATGAAACCGGAAGAAAAAGTTAAAGTTTTAAGTGAAGAATTAAAAAAAGTAAAGGCTGAAATTTCTGATAATTTACATAGATATATGTCGGTAGATGACGCTATGAATGAAGCTTATGATGAGGGCTATTATGATTTAGGGGACTATGGCTCATGGTTAAGTGCTAAGGATTATCTTAGTGCTGAAAGTAAAAAATTAACAAAACAACGCGAAAAACTTGTTAAAAAATTGTCAAGAATTATTGCTCGCCACAAAATTGTTGTGGATGATGAAACAGCCGCTTTATTAAAATAAAACAATAAAATTTTATATAAAAAAGCAGTGTAAAGACTGCTTTTTTAAATGGATATTTATAATTCTTGTTGCTCTTTTGCTAGTTTGTAGGTGTTTTCCATTAGGCAGGCAACGGTTAATGGGCCAACTCCACCTGGCACTGGGGTAATCATAGAGCATTTTTCTTTAACGGATTCAAAATCCACATCTCCGCAAAGTTTGCCATCAACTCTATCCATGCCAACGTCAATTACTACTGCGCCAGTTTTAACGAAATCCGCTGTAATATATTTTGCTTTGCCAATAGCAACAACTAAAATATCTGCCTTGCTGGTAATTTCTTGCAAATTTTCTGTTTTGCTGTGGCACATAACAACTGTGGCGTTCCTTTGCAAAAGCAAATGAGCAATGCTTTGTCCAACAAGTTTGCTTCTGCCAACAACAACCGCAAGTTTGCCTTGAATTTGAACGTTGTATTTATCCAACAACTTAATAATTCCGGTTGGGGTGCATGGGGCAAGTGCGCTGTTTTTGTTAAATAATTTGCCCATATTTTCGTTGGTTAAGCCGTCAGCATCTTTATTTGGGCTAATTTTGCCAATTGCTTTTTCCTCATCCAAGCCATCTGGCAAGGGTAACTGTAAAAGAATTGCAGAAACATTTTCATCCTTATTTTCAGCATCTATAACATTTTCAAGTTCAGTTTGGCTTACGCCATTATTTAGCCTAATAAGTTTAGAAATAATGTCGCACTCTTCACATGCGCGTTGCTTATTCCTTACATAAGTATCGCTGGCGGGGTTGCCTTCAACCAGGATGCATGTAAGGCCGGGTTTTTTAGTTAAAGTTGCAACTTGCTCTTTAACTTCGGTTTTAATTTCTTGTGCTAGGGTTTTTCCATCTAAAATAATCATGCTTTAATTATATCACAAATTTTTTGTTTGTAAAGTGCTAAATTCAATATTGTTAAAAAAAATAACTTATTGAAGTTATTTTTTAGTTTGTTTATTCCTTTCATATAAGTTATAAACATAGGATTTTGTTAATTTGTATTTATCTTTAATTTGCTTTATTGCTTCATTTTTATCAAGCGTTTTTGTTAGGCGTTTTAGTTCGGCAATTATGTCAATTTCACTTGGCAAAACATTTTCAACTTTTTTATTTTCAACAACCAAAACAAATTCGCCTTTTGGCTCGTTTAATTCATAAGGAAGGGTTGCAAAAATAACATTTTCATGCATTTTTGTAATTTCACTAACGACTGCAATTTTCACCTCGCCAAGTGTGTTATAAAGGCTTAATAAATCTTTATTTATGTTGTATTTGGAAGAATAAATTATTTTTGTGCCAGGAAAATTTTTAATTTCTTCTAATTGTTGCTTCAATTCTTTGTTTTTTTCACTTAAAAAGCCGAAAAAAGCAAATTTTTCTGCATCAAAGCCAGATAAAACAAGGGCAGAAAGGCCAGCATTAGCGCCGGGGACAACTGTAAATTTAATGTTTTGTTCAATTAATTTTTTTGCCAAAATATTGCCCGGGTCAGAAATAATTGGCATGCCCGCATCGCTAATAATTGCAATGTTTTTGCCCGCTTTTTCTAACTCAATTATGCCATCTGCACTTGTGTTTTCATTAAATTTGTGATATGCAATAGTTTTTGTTTTAATGGAGTAGTGGTCAAGCAAAATTTTGCTGTGCCTTGTATCTTCGCACGCAATAACATCACAATTTTTAAGCACATCAACCGCTCTAAAACTAATATCCTCTAAATTGCCAATAGGCGTAGCAACAAAATATATCATTTATGTTCCTTTTAATTTTCTAACTGCATCACATCTGCATTGTTTAATTTAAAGTTTGTGTAATCACCATCTTTTGGCTTGCCGTTAAAATAAAAGTAACTTAATCTGGCAACACCACTATGCGAAACAATTAAAATATTTTTGCCTTTATATTTGTTTAAAATTTCATCATAAAAACTTGCTATTCTATCAAACATTTCTGGAATGCTTTCCATTTTAAAAGGAATTTTTTCGTTAGCATTCCAACGTTCAAATTTGCAAACCGAACTTGGCATATTGGTTATTTCACCATAATCACGTTCTTTTAATCTATCATCAAAAACCACAGGCAAATTTTTGTGATATTTTAAAATATATTTTAGTGTTTGTTGTGTGCGTTTTAGTGGTGAACAAAAGCAAATATCAAATTGTGTGTCTTTTAATTTTGTTGCTGTTTCTTTTGCTTGTTCAATACCTTTTTTTGAAAGTTCAACCGAATTATGCCCAGACAAAATGTTATTATTTTCGTTATCATATGTTGAACCATGCCTTACAAAATAAATCATATATGTTCCTTTTAATTTTTTAATAAATTAAAAACAAGTTGTCGATATTCAATAGGATGATTTGCAAAATTATCAGAAAATAATAAATTGACAAATTCATCAAAGTTAAGCCATTTAATTTGTTCAACTTCTTCTGTTTGTAATTTCACTTTGCTTAAATCCAAATTTTCATTAACAACGAAAATTTCACAAAATTGATGGCCTTTTTCATATAAATATTGCTGTTTGTAAATAAATTCATTTTTAGAAATAGAAATGCCTAATTCTTCTTTAACTTCTCTAACACAAGCATCCAAAAGAGTTTCGCTTGCTTTTACATGACCAGCAACTGGCATATCCCATTTACCAGGGCTGTGTAATTTCTTCATACTTTTTTGTTGCACTAAAATTTGTCCATCTTTATTTTTAATCCAAATATAAACAGCCTTATGATAACATTTGGGATTTTCTCCGTGACAAAATTCACGAGTTTGAACGCCTAAAAATTTGTTATTTATATCATAAGTATCCAATAATTCTTTTTCCATATTACGCTTTGATTTCCTCCCTTAAAACCACTGTGCCGGGGTTGGCGTTTTTGACTGCTTCTATTAAAACTAAATAGGCTTCTTTTTCATTTGTAAAAATGTATTTTATCTTTTTCACTTCTAGTTTGTAGTTATGGCAAAGGGCAATAAGTTCAGCCGAGCGCGAGGCTAAATGCACCATATAAAATCGGCCTTTATCCTTAATTAATTCACTTGCTTTTTTAACAATATCTTCAAGCTCTACTTCAATTTCATGGCGGGCAAGTGCAATTTCGCGTTTTTCATTAATTAAACTTTTGCCATTAAATTTTTGATAGGGCGGATTGCAAATTATAACATCCACAGGTTTTTCAAAATCAGATAACTTTAAATCTTTTAAATTGCAGTTAAAAATTTTAGTTTTTTTAGTTAAATTGCTAAAATCTGCGTTTTTTTCAATAATTTTGCACATTTTTGCTTGAATTTCATTAAAATAAATAAAATTAAAGGGGCAGAGAGAATAAGCGTAAAAACTTATAACGCCACTTCCTGCGCAAAGTTCAAGCACATTATCTGTGTGTTTAATATTTAAAAATTTAGCAAGCAAAATTGCATCTTGCGTAAATTTATATAATTCATCACTTTGAAAGATTTTTATGCCATTGCCAAAATCTTCTAATTTAAATTCTTTTTCCATATTATTTTTCAATAAGCCAGCCCGCGCCATTGCTTCTTGGCACTTTTAATGGTGCAATCTTTTGCACGTTTTCAAGCCAAATTAAAGTGCAATATTTCTTTTGGAGTGTTGTTTCCCAATCTTTAAATTTATCAGTCCCTATTTGTTTACCATATTGTTGCCTTATCTCATCAACTTTTGTGGGTGTGAGTTCATAATATTTTACTTCACGCACCTTTGCTGTTGCGGTGACATCTTTTCCGGTTTCTTTTATTAAGATAGTATCGCCTACGCTAACCTTGTTGTAAGGTGCGACTTTATGCATAGACCATCGGCTCTCAATAGTTTTTTCTCCACTTAAAACCATAACATAAAATGGTTGCCTTAATATTGCAATATGTTTCATATTACTTCCCTTTTTTTATGTCTGCTAGCGGGTAGGTTTTTATTTCGGTTGATTCGTCATCTTTGGTAAAACAAACCGTAACTTGTTCTTTTAAAAAGTTTGTATCGGTAACTTTGCCAACTCCGTCCGGGGTAACCACACTAGAGTTTATTTTTGGCATTTTCTTTTGCATATCTTCATAAAATTCGTCTTCATATTTTAGGCAACACAACAATCTGCCACACATGCCATTAATTTTGTTAGGGTTAAGGGCAATGTTTTGATTTTTAGCCATTTTTATTGAAACTTTATCAAAATCGGTTAAATAAAGTTTGCAACAAGTAACGCGCCCGCACATGCCTATTGCGCCAACAACCTTGCTTTCATCTCTGTTGCCTATTTGGCGCATTTCAATTCTTGCCTTATATTTTGCACCCAAAATTTTAATAAGTTCCCTAAAATCTACACGCTCATCTGCCGTGTAATTAACTGTAATTTTGCTTCTATCAAGGTTGGTTGAAATAAATCCTATTTTCATGTCCAGCCCAAGATTGTCCGCTTCCTTTTTAATTTCTGGAAGCAAGGCTCGGGCGTATTTGCAGTTTTCACAATGGGAAATGTTATCCTCCTTTGTGCAAACGCGAACAATGTTTGTAAGTTCAACATTGTCAACTTCTTTAACGCCTTTTATTGCGCCAACTTCAAGGCCGTTATTATCTACAACAACGCGTGTGCCTTTCTTTAAGTTTTCATCAACCTTGCAAAAAAGAGGGGTTGACGAATTAAACAAAACTATTTCCATTACTTGCATAAAAATCTCTCCTTTAACATATTGAACAATAAATTATCTAAAATATAACCAAAATTTACATTAGACATAAGTTTTTTATAAGCGTCATCAATTAGTGGCAAACATTTCATAATTGCTTTTGCGCTAAATTTTGTTTTTATTGGCTGTAAAACATCGTCATCGAACTTGCCATCATTTTTTAATGCCGAAAGTAACAATTCTTGCAAAATGCTGAAAAACAATGGCTTGTTTGTAATGTTTAGTGAAGAAACCACATTTGGAATGTCTGCCGTGCTGTTTAGTGATGAAAAAATGTTTTTTATTTCATTTAAACAATTTAAATATTCGCCATCGCTGGCAAAATTTATCATTTCCGTTAGGGTAAAGCCCTTATGAATGTAACTTGATATGTTTATGCCGTTGTTGTTAAGCTCGTTGGCAATAATATCTTCATCTTCTTTTGAAAGGTTAGGGACAAAAATTTTGTTAAGACGGCTTAAAACCGTTGGCAGTAATTTGTCCGTTTTAGTGGTTGTTAAAATGAAAACGGCACTTTCATTTGGCTCTTCTAACGATTTTAACAATTTGTTTTGGGCAATTTCGTTTATTGTTTCTGCATTTAAAATTACAAAAACTTTTTTGCTTGCCTGAATTGGCTTTGTTGAAAGTTTTTCTATTAAAATTTTTACATCATCAACCTTAATTGCATCTTGCTCTAAAATAAACAGGTCGGGATGGGAACGCGAAACAAACTGCTTACAAGCATTGCATTCGCCACAACCGCTGTTAGTTTCACACAATATTTTTTTTGCAAAAGCAAGCGCAATTTCGTTATTTTTAATGCGGTCCTGTGAATATAATAGGTAGGCATGATGTTTGTCCGTAAGTGCCAATTCTTTAAATAGATTAGTTTGATAAATGCAATCTATCATAACATAATTATAGCACAGGCAAAAAAATTTTTCAATAAATTTATTGACAAAGTTATTCTTAAATATTAAAATAAAAATAAGGAGAATTAAAATGAATAGAACAAAGAAGGGATTTTTAACCGCAGGAGGCATAATTAGCATTGTTTTAGCTTCTTTATGCCTTTTAGAAGGGCTTGTTATGTTTACTGGCAAAACTTTGGTTACAGAAGATTTTGTAAAAGAAATGTTTAACAGTGATAGTTCTTATACTTATTTTGAAGATGACCTTACAACCGATGAGGTGGGCGATTATTATTTTGAATATACCGAACAAGGCACAGTTTACAAAATTACAAAGGCAGAGATAAAAGGAATTGTTAACATTGCATCAACCATACTTACTGTGGTTTGCGTGATTTTAATTGCTTTAGCAGTTGCAAATTTGATTTTTGCAATATTTGTATTAAAAGGCAGCCACAGAAACAACTGCAAAAAGGGATTTATTATTACATTGTTAGTATTAAGTGTGCTTTCAGGCAATTTGTTAACAATGGCATTTATGATAGTTGCGTTATGCATTAAAGACACGCCTCAAATTGAGCATTTGGAAGATATTCCAACCACATACGAAACGGGCGAATAAAAAAAGGAGTTAAACTCCTTTTTTTGTTATGTTTTTATTTTTGTAATTTTATATTGCACACTGCCGGCAGGTGTTTTAATTGTTACTAAATCGCCAACTTTTTTGCCTATTAAGCCTGCACCTATAGGGGAGGAATTGCTAATTAAGCCCTTAAGTGGGTTAGAATCTATATCTCCAACAATTGTGTATTCAAATTTTTGATTGTTTTTCATATTAGTAACGCTAACTTTGCACCCAATGCCAACCTTGTTTGTGTTTAATTTTTTAGTGTCAATAATTTCGGCGTTTTTTAGTTTATTTTCAAGCTCAAAAATTTCTTGTTCAACAGATTGCTGTTCTTCCCTTGCAATGTCATATTCGCTATTTTCACTTAAATCACCATAACTTCTTGCTTCGGCAATTTTGTTTGCAACCTCTTGCCTTTTTGTTGTTTTTAAAAATTCGAGCCTTTCTTTAACACGTTTTAGCCCTTCACTGGTCATAAAAGATTTTTCTTCCATAATTAAATCTCCTTATAAGTAAATTTTGTTTGCATATTTTTTTATGAACGCAATTAAAAAATGCATAACTGCAATTCAATTAATGCAAGTAGATTATACAAAAAAAAGTGAGTGGTGTCAAGAGTTTTTTAATCAATTTTTATTTGTAAAATCATAAAAGATAGCATATTATATGAAAATTATTTAAAAATATGTTAATTTTTTAAATATTCAAGTACAAATCTAGAAAAATTGACCTTTTCAATAAAATCATCCGGTTTAAAAACGCATAGGTGAAACATATTAAAATCGTAAACATGTTTATCTAAGAGCACGGGGGTGGGCACATTAAGCTCATGGCTTAAATTTTGAAGCATCTCAAAAAAAGAAATGTTTTTCGGATTAACTTCAATCGTAACGCTTTTTATAACTTTATCATCAACTAAAAGTTTGCCCCAAATTTTCATATTATCTATTTTATATAATATTAATAAAAAAATCAAACAATTTCCAAATTAATTGACTTTTCATCAAAATTTTAATATCATTTGAATATGAGTGATTTAGTATATTTAAGTTATGTTGAGGAATATGACCCACAAGTGATTGAGCAGTCTGTCAAAGACGCATTTTTAAGTTTGGGCTTTAATAAAATTCATTCTAAAATGAAGGTTTTGCTTAAAGTGTGTGCACCCGGCTCGTTTTCGCCAGATTTGGCGAAAACCACCAATCCCGCCGTTGTTTGCGGTGTTGCTAACTACATTAGTTCATTAGGGGCAGAGGTTATTGTTGCGGAAAGCCCTTATAATAATTATTCGGAAGAGGAATTAGATAATGTTTATATCAACACCGGAATGCTGGAAGTTGCCAATTCTTCAAAATGTACACTAAATCACAACCTTAAAACGTCAATTTTAAATTTGCCCAACGGAGTTGTTACAAAAAATATTCCAATTTTAGATGTAGTTAACGACGTTGATGTTATTATAAATATTGGCAAATTAAAGATGGATGAGAATTTGGGTTTTGTTGGCTCAACTGCAAATCTTTTTGGTTTTTTGCCGGGTGAAAGTAAAACATTAAATTTAAACAGGTTAAGTTATTTAAAAGATTATTATAATTATTTAATTGATTTGGAAGAGGGCTTAAAAAACAAGTTGGTTTTAAACATCGTTGATGGAATTGTGGCTCTAGAATCGGGCGATGTACAACATATGATGTATTGCTTAGCAGTGGGGGAAAACACATTTAAATTAGATGCTTGTTTGTGTTCAATATTAGGCATAGAATTTGATAAAACTTTGTTAAAACAAGCGGAAGAACGGGGTCTGTTTAATAAAAACAAACCTTTTAAAACAATAGGCGAAGATTTAGAAAAGTTTAAAAACGAAAGTTTTGCAATTTCAGATTTTAGTGAAGAAACTAAAATACATAAAAACACGGTCGCTCAAAAATATTATTTTAAAACTCATCAAAGGCGAGTGAAAATAGAACAGAAGCATTGCAAAGGTTGCAGTGTTTGTAGCAAAATTTGCCCAACTGGCGCAATAGTGATGAGATATGATAAAAACAATGAACTTTATGCAAAAATTGATTACAAAAAATGCATTTATTGCTTTAAATGCCACACCGCATGCCCATATAGAGTTGTACAAGTTATAACTCCGTTTAAGTATAAACTTTTGGATAAACAAATTAACAAATATAATGATAAAGAAAGTGCAAATTAAAAGCCAAGTAACACGCTTGGCTTTTTTATATGTTGCTTAAAAAATTGCTAAAAAATCTGCTTGTATAAAATTGCGCATGTAAGGCAAAATAATGAATAGAGGTAAATTATGTTAAGATTTTTTGCTTTTATTTTAACTTGCATTGGCGGGCTAAACTGGCTTATGATTGGCGCGTTACAATACGATTTTGTGGCAGGAGTGTTTGGCACACAAGCCAATGTTTTTAGCAGAATAGTTTATGTAATTATTGGCGCTGCCAGCATATATATTTTGATTGTTACAATTTTTAATAAGGGAAGGCTAAAATTGTTCGGATATAAAAAGAAAAAGGCGCAAAAGAAAGAAGAAGTGGAAGATTTCTAATTTTAAAAATTGCAAAAAAATTTCTTTTTTGTTAAAAAACAGTGCAAATTGCAGAAATTTTTTAAAAAATAACCTAAAAATTCAAAAAAAAATAAAAAAACAGGATGCGAATCCTGCCTTTTTTAAATAACTTTTATGCAATCTCTGCTTAAAATAGTTTCCAATTCAAAAATTAAACTTTCTTGCGCGCTAACCATAGTGTCCATTTTAAAAGCCTTGTTTGAGCTTGTGTCCTTAACAAAAACTTCATCTATGCCATTGTAAGCGGAAAGAATTTTTTTAACTGCCTCATGAACAACACCATCGTTTATATTGTATTTTAAACATAACTTTTTAGGCTTAATTACCTCAATTTCTTTTACGGCCTGAGTGGTAGGCTCGTTTTGCTCGCTTGTTATTGGCTCAATATGGTCAACTGCAACAGAAGGTGCTCTGCCATCGCGTATAACAAATTTTCCTTTAATTTTTATTAAAGTATCTTTAACCAGCATTTCTTTGTATTTTTCATAAGATTTGCTGAACAGAACCGCATCAAAATTACCCGTTAAATCTTCAACTGTTACAAAAGCCATTCGGCTTCCATTTTTTGTTGTAAGAACTCTGTAATCCGCTATTACGCCTCCGCAAGTTACGGCATCTCCATTTTTAAGTCCGCCATAGAGTTCTTCAGTTGGCAATTCGTCTTCTTCAGTCGTTGGCTGTGGGGCAAGGGTCGTTTCTTCTTCACTATCATTATCATCATCAATTTCTTCATTAGGAAGCATACTAGAATTAAAATTAAAGGTTTTAATTACATCCAAATGTGCGTCAAGCGGATGCCCGGAAAGATAAGTGCCAGCAATTTCCTTTTCATATTGCAATTTAACATTGCTTACATATTCATTTATGTTAGGATACTCATTTTCTTCAATAAGATTTGTATCTTCAATAAGGCTCCCAAACAAATCCATTTGTCCGTGCATGGATTTTTTCTTTCTTTCAATTGCTCGATCCACCATAATGCTGTAAACTGCCATTAACTGACTGCGTGGTCTGCCAAAACAATCAAATGCACCCGCTTTAATTAAACTTTCGATACAACGCTTATTTAGTGCCTGGTTGTCAACTCGCCAAATGAAGTCTGCCAAATCTTTAAAATCGCCATTGGTTTTGCGTTCTTCAATAATGCTGTCAATAAGGCTAACACCAACATTTTTTAAACCGGCAAGCCCAAAACGTATGCTTTTGCCATCGGTGGAAAATAACGTTTCGCTTTTGTTTATATCTGGTGGCAAAACTTGTATGCCTTCTTCCTTTGCGTATGCAAGATAGTGTTTAATTTTATCACTTTTGGTTAATCTGTTATTAAATAATGAGGTTATAAATTCAGGCTCGTAATAACATTTTAAATAAGCGGTTTGATAAGTTATAAGTGAATATGCCGCTGCGTGCGATTTGTTAAAGGCGTAGGAAGCGAAAGCTTCCATGTCATTCCAAATTTTATTGGCAACTTCCTCGCTAACGCCGTTGGCTAGGCAACCCTTTATGGCTGGTTGAATTTTGCCATGGTCTTCAAAAGAGGCACGCCCATGCAAAAATGCTTCCTTCCATTTTAACATTTCTGCAATTTTTTTCTTGCCCATTGCGCGCCTAATGTTGTCTGCTTGGCCCAAACTAAAGCCTGCCAAATCTTGGCAAACCCTCATGACTTGTTCCTGATACACCATACAACCATAAGTAACCTTTAAAATAGGCTCTAAAAGAGGGTGGTCATAAGTTGTATCTTCAGGATGGTGCTTGTTATGCACATATTTAGGAATGCTATCCATTGGCCCGGGGCGATATAGCGAAACCGCTGCCACAATATCTTCTATGCAGGTTGGCTGTAAATCTTTTAAGAACTTTTGGAAGCCAGCCGATTCAATTTGGAAAATGCCCTCAGTGTTGCCAGAAGAAATAAGCTTAAAAACGTTCTGGTCATCGTAAGAAGATTTATCGAAATCGATTTCAATGCCATGATTTTTTTTAATTAAATTTAAAGCACCCTTAATATCTGTCAAGTTGCAAAGTGCCAAAAAGTCCATTTTTAAATGGCCCAAATGCTCCATATCAACGCCTTCATATTGGGTTGAAATGTTATCACTATTTCTGCTTAATGGCACGTGCTTATCAAGTATATCCGCACCAATAATAACACCGCAAGGGTGAATTGAACTTTGCCTAGGGAAATCTTCCACCTTCATGGCAATGTCAACCATCTTTTTTACTTGTGGGTCATTATTGTACATTTCAACAAGTTCAGGAATGGCATAAACAGTTCCATAGTCTTTATCTCCCGGCTTTGGAACGTGAAAACCGAACACTTTAGGCAAAATAGGGCTTTTATACATTGGGATGCTTTTTGTTATTTTATCACAAACGGAATAAGGCACACGCAAAACACGCCCAACGTCTTTAATGGCATTTTTTGCTTTCATTGTGCCAAATGTTATAATTCTAACAACTCTATCATCGCCATATTTTTTGCGCACATATTCGATGACTTCATCGCGCCTAACGTCTTCAAAATCCACATCAAAATCTGGGGCGGAAACACGTTCACTGTTTAGGAAACGCTCAAAATATAGTTCGTATTTAAGAGGGTCGATGTTGGTTATGCCCATAGTGTAGGCAACAACCGAGCCGGCACCAGAACCACGCCCCGGGCCAACCGAAATGCCCATTTTGCGCGCTGCGTTAATATAGTCCCACACAATAAGGAAGTA
>CANQZB010000017.1 GCA_947628195.1 uncultured Clostridia bacterium
AAATTCACTAGTGCGCAAAAAAGGCCTTGTGGTTTTTTCCCACCTAACAACATTACACCACTGATTAACTTTTAAAGGTAAGTCTCTATAAGATTTAATCCATTTAGAAAACATTTCACAAATAATGGTTTCACTTGTTGGGCGAACGATAAGTTTTTCTGCCAAATCTTGCCCGCCAGCATAGGTTACAACCGCTACTTCTGGCGCAAAACCCTCAACGTGCTCTGCCTCACGCTTTAAAAAACTTTCTGGTATAAACATTGGGAAATAAGCATTTTGGACACCTAATTTTTTAAATTCTTTATCAAAATAATTTTGTATATTTTCCCAAACGGCGTATCCATAAGGCCTAATGACCATTGTTCCCTTAACGGGCCCATAATCCACCATTTCAGTTTTTAACACTATATCGGTATACCATTGTGCAAAATCTGCATGTAAATCTGTAATTTCATTAACAAACTCTTTAGCCATTGTTCTCTCCTTTATCCTTTTTGTTAAATTCTTTTTTTATCATAATGATTTTTCCTTTTGCTTTGTCCAGTTCATTTAAGCAATTTTTTGCCAGTTTGCAACCCTCCTCATATAATTTTAAACCTTCGTCTAAATTTACGCCGTTTTCTATTGTTTTTGCAATTTCTTCTAATCTTTTTACATCATTTTCAATCATTTCTTTTCTCCTTATTTTCAATTTTTGCTAAAATTATTACATCGGTTGCTACAATTTTTACATTGTTTCCAATGCGTGTATTATTATAATTAATTGGCTTTCCATCTGTTGAAACATACGAATAACCGGACCTTAAAAGCTTAATAGGATTAAGCTTATCTAGTGTATTTAAAGATAAATTCACTCTGTATATTGTATTGTTTAATTCGTTATCAATATTGGCTTGAATATTGTTAAAAAGGTCTAGTATGTAAAGCGTTTCATCATTAATAGCGGAATTAACTTGGCTTTCAATGCTCATTGCGTAATCGTTAACTTGATTAGTTACGCTTGCAAGATTATTAGATAAAGTTGCATCTATTTTATTGTTAAGTTCAAGAATATATCGTTTTAATTCAGAACTATCAAAAGTTACTAATTCCGCAGCGGAACTTGGTGTTGGTGCGCGTAGGTCGGCAACAAAATCTAATATTGAAAAGTCTGTTTCATGGCCCACGGCACTTATTAAGGGCTTATTGCAAATATAAGCCACGCGCGCCAATTCTTCATCGTTGAAAACGGATAAATCCTCTAGGCTTCCGCCACCCCTAGCAACAACTATAACATCAACATCTGTTAGGTTATCAAAATATGTAATGCCTTGAATTATATCGTTAACTGCCATTTTGCCTTGCACTTGTGCATCATAAACATAAATTTCAAGGTTGGGGTTTCTACGAAAACTAACATTTTTTATATCTTGTAACACGGCACCTGTTTTGCTTGTAACAACACCTATAGAATTGATAAATCTCGGCAGAGGCACTTTATTTTTATCATCAAACAGACCTTCCGCTTCTAATTTTGCTTTTAGTTGAAGGAATTGCTGATAAAGTTCACCCTGCCCGCACAGTTCTATTGAAAGCGCATTCAAGTGCAGTTTGCCACCTTGAGGGTAATATTTAATATTGCCCCTAACTTGAACTAAATCGCCAACAGAAAACAGTTGTTTCGTATTAAACATAACGCAAGATAGTAAATCCCTGCCCTCTTTTAAAGTAAAATAGGCAATATTTCTGCTAACAGAAAAACTAGACAATTCGCCAGTAACTGTAATATCTTCTAAAATTACTTCATTGTCTATAAAATTTTTAATAATTTTATTAATTGCTGTTACAGAATAAGTTTTCATTTAGCTATGTCTGCCAACACTCCGTTTATAAATTTTGCACTTTTTTCCGTTGAATATTTTTTGCCCAATTCAACTGCTTCGTTTATAATAACTTGTTTTGGAGTATCCATATATTTTAATTCAATTATGGCTTCTATAATAATTGCTAAATCCACCTTATTAACCCTTTCTAGTGTGTAACCCTTTAAATGAGAGGTGATTAACTCATTAATTTCATTATAGTTATTGGCAAAATGCTTTAAAATTTCGCTTGTAAATTTTAGTTCTTCCGCATTGGCTTTAGAAAAAATATCCTCTTCCGCGTTATTGAAAAACCTAGAATATATTGTTTTAAAGGCTAATTCGCGCGCTTCTGTTCTTTTCATAAAATCTCCTTAAATAGAAAAACTCTCTCTTTTTAGAGAGAATCTTTTTTTACTGCGTCCATAACATAAACATTAATTGCTTTTATTTTAATTGGCAAAAGTGATGTTATGCTGTTTTTAACATTTTGTTGAATTTGATACACCAATTCGCTTACTTCGCAATCGGTTGAAACTACAACATAAATGTCAATTAAAACACCTAAATTTGTGTATTTAACGCGCACGCCTTTACCAACATTTTTGTTAAACAATCGTTTAAGCGTTAATTTGGTAGGTTGATAAACATCTACAACCCCTTGAATTTCTTTTGTGGCTAAACTAACAATGGAAACCACCATTGTTTTGTTAATGTAAGTGCCATTTTCGTTTACTTTTTTTGATTGTACCATAAAATCCCTCACTGATATTATAGCACAGTTTATTTTATTTAGCAATTATTCTGAAGATATTATAAAAATATTTTCACAATCAATGTTAAGTTGGCTAGAAACCACTGCGGCGATTTGCGCCGCCTCACCTGGAGTAATTTCTGCAACTTTAACAAATACATTCACATAAGATGCAGACGTTGTGATAACCGCATCGGCATAACCTTTGCCACGAATAATACCTTCAGTTACTAATTCTTTTTCCATTTGTTGAATAAGGGCAAGCTTGTTAGATTCTGCCTCTTTTTTGGCTTCTTCACTGCTTGAAGAACTTTGAATTATAGAATCGTAAAACTGTATTTCGCGCGCCCTAGTTGCTTCGCGCTCTGCCCTATATGATGTATAAAAGTTGGCATATGTGGCGCTGGTTGACGCCGTTGCACCATTAGATATTGTGTTATTTAACGCAACATTTACATAACCTGTAATTAAAAGTAAAGCAATCATAACAGATAAAATAATGATTTTTTTCTTTTTAGACATATTTTTCATAATCCCTCCTATTCACTTGATAATATCTCTATGTTTCCATTAGTAACGTCAATAACCGCTTCAATCGCATGCAAAACTTTCATTTTGTTAAAAGTATCATTTACCCCTTTGGCAGTTACAATCACCCCCTTTATTGGCGGAATTTGATTAAGATTAATTTGAGAATCTACTATATCGGCTTGTTTAATATCCAAAGTAATCATAACCCTCACATTGCTTATACCACCTATGCTAGATAAAATTTCTTCCAAGTTGCGTTCAAGGCCATCTATATAAGCAGTTATTGACAATTCATTTGTTGTGGTTGTGTTGTTATTAGAAGTTTTACCCTTAAAGTTTGACATATAAATCAGTAATAATATTGCAATGAAGATAATTGCTATGTAAAGCTCTATATGTTTTACTTTTTTTAGCTTGTCCAACCACTTAAAGCCAGATTTCTTTTCTTCACTCATTGAATATTATCACCTCATCTGCCAAATTTGTAATTTCCTTCACAACTTCTCTAATGAATTCATATTTATTTATATGCTGTTTGTCCGAACTAATAACCACGTTTTGCAAATTAATTAAACAAGAAATAAGTTTAAATTCGTTATTTTCTTGTGAATAATTAATAATAATGTCGATATTATCGTATCCTTCATTCTTTAGGCGATTTTTTATGTCGTTTTCAATAGAATTTGCCTTTTGTGAGTTAATGTAATTTAATAAAGATGAATTAATTTCAAAATCTTCATACTGAAAATTGAAACCCTGATTTTTATTTATAAGGTTAATAATTGGGCTTATTAACACCGCCACCACAAAGATGGCGTAAACACTTTTTATGTATTTATTTATACTGCCCGATGGGATTATAATATCTATTATAACTCCTATTATAACTATTCCTAAAACACTTAAAATGTAAGCTTTCATCATATCACCACATTTGAGGTTGTCATAACTAAGCCAACCGAAATTAAATACATAAAACCAATTGCAATTATGCTAGAAGATAGCATTGTAACCGATTTTGATGTTGACATTAAAAAGTTTGATGTTTTGTTACTGCTAATGGGTTGCAGAATTGCGGAAACCAATTTTAGCATAAGGCTAAACACAATAATTTCTAAAAGCGGAGATAAAATTGTAGTTATTATTATTAAAATTCCTACAAGGCCTATGGAGTTTTTTATTAGAATACTGCTAGACAGAATTAAATCCATCCCATCTGAAAGATATCCGCCCATTATAGGGACATAACTTTTAATAGTGTATTTGGTAGTTCGTATGCTTAGGCTGTCAAAACTTCCGGCAGATATGCCTTGAATTGTCATTATTGCAAAGAACAATGTAAAAACCAACCCCACACTCCATTTAAAAAGGCTTGAAATAAAGGAACTAAATTTATCTAGCTTAATGTTATCTGACAAATTTGTTATAATTCCAAACACGAAGCTTGCCATAAAAAGCGGGATTATAAAATAGTTAAAGAAATCTGCAACATAAGTGGATATTATTGCGACAATTGGCTGAAATACACTGGCACTTGTGTTAGCCCCAATTGCAGTCATCAAAGTTAACAATATGGGGAATAAAACATTCATTTGCCCAACCATGCTGTCTATGGATTTGCCTGTTATTGAGGACAAGTTGCTAATCATGCCAACAATAAGAATAACAACAGACAAAAAGCACACCAGATGAATTAAATTGCCGATTGAGCGTTCATTAAACTTGCTTTTTATGTTTGACAGCAGGCTACTTATAACGCCAATGGCAATAATTAAAGAAAGCATTGGCAAATATTTAATAATTAAATCTAAAAATATTGAAAATATGCTGGCAAAAAATGATGGATAAGAGATTGCGTTTTCGCCAGAGATAATAGAATAAACCTTATTTTTTATGTTATCTATAGAAAATATGTTTTTGTTATTATTTTGAAATTCTACTAATACTTCATCAAATTTGGAAAAGTCTATTTCTCCTAACTCCTCTATTATTGAACTGTTAAGATCTTCGCTAATTTTTACCATTGTGTCATCGGCACAAAAAGTTTTTAGCGGAGTTAGAACTGAAAAGATTGCAATCAAAACTACCATTGCAATAATTGTTGGTTTATTAAATTTAAAACGTGCGTTTGTCATAATAACCCCACCACCATGTCAACCACCGTTGTTATTATAGGTAGAGATATAAGCAAAACTATGATTTTGGCGGAAAATAAAATTTTATCGGCAATAGAAGACGCCCCCGCGTCCACGCAGATGTTTGCACCAAATTCGGCAATGTACCCTATTGCAATTATTTTTAAAAGCGGAGTTAAAAGTGTTGTTTCTACTCCAGTTGTTTCAAAGATGTGATAAAACGTATGCATTACAGATTGCAGGCTATCCACTGTCATTAAAATAATTAATATACTGCCAGCAATCGTTATAAAAAATGCCAATTCCGGCTTAAATTGTTTTACAACTATGTGCGCAAAAACAGTAATTAGCGCCACCGCCATTATCTTTAATAAATCACTCATACTTACCTATAAAACAAACAAAGATTTTACAGTGTTAAACAAATCTTGCACCAAATTTACAACCATAAGTAGGCTAATTATTAATCCCGCCAAGGTTGTAACAGACGCAATTTCTTCTTTCCCGCAATATTTTAGAATTTGATTAACAATGGATGTTATTAATCCAATGCCCGCCAGTTTAAAAATGATTTCCATTCATCCCTCCTATATCAACAAAATTGCCAAGCCTATTGCAAATAAAAGCGACAATTTAATAATCATTGGGCAAATCTTCTCTTTGTCTTCCTTGGCTTTTATCAATTTTTCTTCTATTTCTAACAGGAAGCCCTCTAATTGATTTAATTCATTTCTTGCATCGTGCTTCCCTATATCTTTTACTATTGAAGTTAATTGTGCTTTTTCTCCTTCATCCAGCACTTTAATTTTTTCAAGATTTAATGTATCGCTGTTTAAATATTCTTTGTAGGCTTCTATAAAAATTTTAAATTGCCTTTTGCACTCAATTTTATTTAAAAATTCTGTAATCTTATCTTGTTTAAAAGCCAAATTTATCTTAAATTGATTTAAAAAAGATTTTAAATTGCTGTAGAAATCGAATTTATCCTTATATTGCTCGCTTACTGAATAAGCGATTATCATAATTACTATAATTAAAACGCCTATTAAAACCCACTTCATATTCACCTACAATAAATGCAATTTAGCTTTTCATCATAAATGTTATTTAAAGTTCCGGGCCCTTCATCGCTAGATAACACAACAAACCTATTAAAATATTTTTCATTTAAAATTCTATCAAAATTGGTTTTCTTTTTTATTTGATTAATATCTTTTGCGTGGATTGTGGCTATTACATTAACACCCGAATTTATTGCTTCAATTATATATTCTAAGTCGCGCTCTAAATCTATTTCGTCAGTAACAATAACATCTGGGCGCATACTTCTTATGCCATTTTTAAATGCAAACTTTTTACTACAATTAGTGTATATATCGCAAAACCCACCCAAATTAGCGTATGCTTCGCCATTAACCACAGAGCAAATTTCGTTTCTTTCATCCGCTATTAAAATGTTTTTAGCAATATTATGGACATACATTTGATAAACTAAATCTCTAATAAAAGTGGTTTTGCCACTGCCGGGCGGTGATATTATTAAAGTGTTTTTTACTTCGTCTGAAACAATGGAATCGTAAGCCTGCAAACTGCAATTTTTAATAAAGTGTGGTATGCGAATGTTCACGGCTTGATAATCTTTAACTGTTATTATTCTTTCGTTATCTGCAACAATTGTTCCGCATATTCCCACCCTAATGCCTTTGGGCAAGGTTATATAGCCGTCTATTATATTGTTGTTGTAAGCATAAATGGAGTTATCAGTTGCCTTGTTTATGAAATTTTCTAGCATAAGAGTGTTGGCTTTAACAAAATCTCCGTTTTCATTTTTCAAATAAAATTTTTTGTTTTTTTCAACAATTATTATGTTTTCGTTTGCGCGCATCCTTATTTCTGTTATGTCATTAAAGCTAAAGTTTTTTATTATTAAATTATAGATGTCGCGTGGCAAATAATCTTTTAACATAATTAAAAGTATTTATTTTAAAAGTGCAAAATGCTAAAAAAAAAGCAATACTACAAGAGTATTGTTTTTTCGCCTTAAATTGCTATATTTTTTATAATCTTTCCATATATTCGCCAGTGCGAGTATCAACGCGCACACGGTCGCCTTCATTAACAAATAATGGCACTTGAATTACATAACCAGTTTCAAGTGTAGCAGGTTTACCGCCTGTTTTAACAGTATCTCCTTTAACGCCTGGCTCGGTTTTTGTTATTGTTAATTCAACAAATATTGGTGGTTCAACACTAATAGGAATGTTGTTGTAAAATTGAACTGTGCAATTTGTGTTTTCTACCACAAAATTTAGAGCATCTTTAACTGTAACATAATCAAATGGGGTTTGCTCATAAGTATTATTATCCATGAAATAATATAATGAGCCATCATTATACAAATACATCATTTCCTTACGCTCAATTGTTACATCGTTAAGTTTTAATGATGGGTTGTAGGTTTCTTCCAAAACCTTACCAGTTAATAAATCCTTTTTGGTTATGCGCACAAAAGCAGCACCCTTGCCCGGTTTAACGTGCTGAAAATCAATAACTTGTTGTAAACTTGGGCGTTTAGGGTCGGTTGATTTGCCGTCATCAAAAATAACACCCTTTTTTACATCTCCTGCATAAATCATAAATATTCTCCTTAATCTTTAATAAATTATATCATAAATTGTTGTTTTAGGCAATAGATTTAGCCTAAAAAAATGCTCATTTTTGCAATATTTTGCTTAATTTCGATTATTGCCAGTTCATTTTTTTCATAAACCAATATGTATCTGCCCTCTTTTTTTGTTAAGGGAACAGATTGCCCGTTTAATAATCTTTGCGTAAAAACTTCATTTAAATTCAATTCGGGATAAGCCAAAACCTCTTTTATTGGAATAATATAATCGCTAATATTCTCTTCGGTTAAGGTTTTTACATCTAGGCACGAAGCCAATTCAAAATTGCCAACTTGGGTACGAACCAGTTCGGTCATTACTGCGAGAGAATTAAGTTTTTTTGCAATATCTCTCCCTATTGAGCGAATGTAAGTGCCAGAACCGCAACAAATTTCCAATTCCAACAAGCAATTATCATAAGAAAGCAGGTTTATATTATAAATTTCAACCTCTTTTGCTCGCAGTTCAAACCCTTTTTCCTGCCTTGCTAGCTCGTATGCGCGTTTTCCGTTTATACTTTTTGCGCTATATTTGGGCGGAATTTGCATTATTTTGCCCATAAAGTCAGGCAAAATTGCCAAAATTTCTTCTTTGGTTGGGATTTTGCTTGTATTTTCTACAACCTTGCCAGTTATATCAAGAGTATCTGTCGCCATGCCGAATTTGAATTTTGCGTGATAACTTTTTTGTTTTTCTTGCATTAAATCAAAAAGTTTGGTGGCTTTGCCTATGGTTATTAGCAAAACCCCTTCAGCCATTGGGTCTAGTGTGCCAAGATGCCCCACTTTTGACGTTTTTAATATGTGTTTAATTTTATTTACCACATCAAAACTGGTCCAGCCCGTTGGCTTGTTTATTGGCAAAATGCCTTTAATTGCTTTATTCATTTTCGTCATCCGCTGGAGTGGAATATTTAATATCCTTTAATATGTTTTCAATTTTATTGGAATAATCCTCGCTGGTGTCAAGCATAAATTCCAGCCTTGGGGTGATGCGCAGGTCCACAGCCTTGGCCAATTTACCTCTAATAAAACCGCCGGCACCTTTTAATCTTGCCAAAACTTCGTCTTGCGGAGTTCTACCAATTGAAGTAATATAAACGCGAGCATATCCTAAATCTGGTGTAATATTTACGCTATTTACACTGATTATAGCGTCTATTTGAGGGTCCCTTAAATCGTTGTCGATTATATGAGATATTGCTTTTTGAAGTTCGCTGTTTATTCGTTCTATTCTAACACTCTTCATTATTCTTCAATCCTTTTAAGAGTGTAACATTCAACCATATCGCCAACTTGAACATCGTCATACCCTGTTTTTACGCCACATTCTCTATCCTTGCCGGCTTCTTTTACATCATCTTTTACAATTTTTAATGATTTGAGTTCGGTTTCGCATACAATATCTTCGCCTCGCCTAATGCGGATATGTTCACCGCGAACAAGTTTGCCATCTCTAACCATACAGCCTGCCACAATGCCGGCATTGGACAATTTGAAAACGGCAATAACTTCTGCTTTGCCCAAATAAACTTCCTCATATTTAGGCTCTTTCATTCCTTTAACGACGCGTTCAATTTCGTCTATCAATTCGTAAATGATTTTATAAGAATATATTTTTATTTTCATTCTTTCGGCAAGCGTTTTAACCTTGCTATCCTGCCCAATGTTAAACGCAATTAACATCGCATTGGATGCACTTGCCAAAATTAAATCACTTTCGCTAACCGCGCCAACGCCACTATGAAGGATGTTAATTTTAACTTCATCATTTACCAATTTCATAATTGACGATTTTATGGCCTCTAAAGAGCCGTTTACATCAGTTTTAAGGATGATATTTAGAATTTTAACATCTTTTTCGCTTGTTTTTTGCAGTAAATCTTCAAGAGTGTTTCCGCCACTGCCCTTAATAAGTTCTTCCTTCTTTTTAGCGATACGCTCTTCCACAATTTGTTTAGAAAGTTTTTCATCCACAACAGTAAAGGTTTCACCCGCTTCAGGAACTTCATTAAAGCCAAGAACTGTTACAGGCATTGATGGTGTTGCAACTTTAACGGGTTTATTGTATTCGTCCATCATGGCTTTAACCTTACACAAACTTGTGCCGGAAACTATTGTATCGCCATTTTTTAATGAGCCATCTAACACCACAAGCGATGCAATAGGCCCTTTGCCTTTATCAAGCCTAGCTTCCAAAATTGTTCCTATTGCCGGAACATTAGGGTTGGCTTTTAAACCTTGAACATCGGCAACAAGCAAGATGGTTTCCAAAAGTTTATCTATACCCTCGCCTGTTAAAGCAGAGATTTTGCATATAATTGCATCTCCGCCCCAAGCTTCTGGCAACACATTGTGTTCGGCAAGTTGTTGCATTACCCTATCTGGGTTTGCTTGAGGCTTATCCATTTTATTTATTGCAACAATCATAGGAATATTTGCAGATTTTATATGATTAATTGCTTCAACGGTTTGTGGCATAATGCCATCATCTGCGGCAACTATTAAAATTGCAATATCAGTTACTGAAGCACCGCGCGCACGCATTGCAGTAAATGCTTCATGGCCTGGCGTATCGATAAAGGTTATATATTTATCTTGAACTTTAACACGATAAGCGCCAATTGCTTGGGTTATTCCGCCCGCTTCACCCAATGCTACTTTGGTTTTTCTTATATAATCTAGCAAACTTGTTTTACCATGGTCAACATGCCCCATAACAGTAACAATAGGTGGCCTAACTTCAGCGTCTTCTTCGTTATAATTTCGAATATTCTTTTGAACATCTTTAAGTTTTTCTTCACTGGTTTTATCAAGTTTTTGAATAAGTTCAACACCCATATCGGACATAACTAACTCGGCTGTAGCAAAATCTATAACCGAATTAATTGTAACCATCATGCCTAAAACCATAAATTTCTTTATAATTTCACTTACTGGCTTACCGCTTACTTCGGATAATAGTTTTACCGTAATATTATCGGTTGTTAATATTGCTGGGCCTTGTGGCTTTGTTACGGTTTGAACAGAAGTTTCCTTTTTCTTTGTTCGTGCCTTCCTTACAACTTCCCTGTCGCTTTCCGCTTCCTCTAACATGCCACGCTTTAACAAATCTCGCTTTGTGTATTGACGCTTTTCTTCAAAATGAGAATCTTTCTTTTTGTTGGCATTAGGTTTAGCCGGACTTGCAGTAATTATTGGTTGAGCGTAATTGATGCTTGGGCGCTGTTTTATATCCTTATTAAATTGATTAAATGGAGGTTTTTGACCAGGTTTAAAAGCGGATTGCCTATTTTGATTGTTAAATCCGTTAGGCTTTGTGTTGTTAGGAAATTGCTTAGTTCTGCTAAAACCTTGATTTTGATTTAGCGGTTTTTGATTGAATTTTTGATTTAAATTAGGCTTTTGATTGAAAGTTTGCCTATTAAATTGGCGTTGAGCCATTTTATTTTGAGGAACATCGCTAACTTCGGTGGAGATTTCAGTTTTAATTGGCGAAGAAACAACAGAAGGTGCTTCTTCCTTCTTTTCAGATTTATCATTAACCGCGGAAGCTTCGGCAAGCAAGCTGTTTTCTTTATCCTTAACAGCTCGTGTTAGCGAAGCCATTTCGCCTTTAAGAAAATAGTATTTTTCTGCAAGATTAATAAATAGTTTATCTTTAACCATTGATTGCAATTGTTTAATTGAACGGTTAAAATCTTGATTTTTTAATTCTTCAGCCAATGCTAATACTCTCCTTATTTAAAATTATTGCATTTGATAGATTAGGGTCGGTTATGCCAATTATTTTTAAATTTTGTATGTTAGTTAAGTTTTCTAGCGGTTGTTTTGTTACTATATAATTGCAATTATGCTTGTTGGAAATGTTTTTTGCTAAATCTATTAAGTTATCACTGCTATCTCCGCTAACTAAAATTAAATTAATTTGGCCTTTATAATGTTTAAGTTGGCCCTGACCTAGTACAACTTTATTTGATTTTATTGCAAAACCAATATAACTAATAATTTTGTTCATATTCCCCTAATAGATTGTAAATTTCACTATCTACATTAGTTTTAAATGCTTTATTTAATGCTTTCTTTTTTATTGCAAGTGATAAACATTGCTTGTTTTTACAGATATATGCACCGCGACCGCCTAACTTATTTGCTTCATCTATTATAAATTTGCCATTAATTTTTGCAATGCGGAGCATTTCATCTTGTTGCTTTGAGGTTCGGCAAGCAACGCACCTTCTTTCTTTTTTTATGTGCATTTGCCACCTTATTCGTCAATATCATCGAAGAAGTCGTCATCCAAAATGATGTTTGCGTTTCCCGTTGATACAACATCATTTACATTGTGAACAGGGGCAGTTATTGGC
>CANQZB010000018.1 GCA_947628195.1 uncultured Clostridia bacterium
CGCAGATATTCTTGTTAGTGGAGCTTATATTTATAACAACGATACCTTTGAAGCAATACAAAATCTTAAAGGGAAAGCTAATTAATGGATGATAGATTTTATTTTGAACAGATAGAAAAAGATAAAGTTAAATTTACAGGTCAAGAAGCACAGCATATTTCTAAAGTAAGGCGCAAGCAAATTGGCGATGAAATTATGGGCTTTTGCGGAGACGGTTTCGATTATAAACTTAAAATAGATGCTATATCAAAAAATGAAGTGGTGTCAACGTTAATTTCCAAGCAAAAAAACAAAGCATTTAAAGAAAACAAAATTGTTGTGTATTTGGCCATTTTAAAAAATGAAGCCTTGCAAAAGGCCATAGATAATTTGGCGGAATTAAATGTTAGTGAAGTAAAATTGTTTAAATCGGACTATTCTGTTGCAATTATTGACGATAAAAAGCTTCAAAAGCTTAATAACATATCAATTCAGGCAAGTAAACAATGTGAGCGCGCAGATATTATGAAAATCAGCCTTATAAATAAAGCGGAAATAAAATATGATATAAATTGTGAAAATTGTTTTTTTGCCTATGAAAATTCTAACAAAAAGTTATCAAGTTTTAATGGCAGTTTTGCAGTAATAATAGGCCCAGAAGGCGGCTTTTCAAACAATGAAGTTGGCTATTTTTCTTCATTCGCCCGCGAAATAAGCTTGGGCAAAACAATTTTGCGTGCAGAAACTGCTTGCATAACTGCGGTTAGCAGTTTAAAGGCGGTGAGCCAATGTTAGCAAGTGTTGTAACGCTTGGTTGTAAAGTTAATGAATATGAAAGCCAATCAATTTTAAGCCAATTAAAAGAGGCCGGCTATGAAATCTGCGAAGGCCTGGTTAAAGCGGATGTTTATGTGCTAAACAGTTGTGCGGTAACAAATATGGCGGAGCATAAATCCCGCCAAATGTTAACAAAAATTTTAAAACTTAACCCAAACGCCAAAATTTTTGTTTGCGGTTGCGCGGTGCAAAATAACCCGGCGCAATTTTTAAAAAATCCTAATGTTTTTGCGCTTGTTGGCAATGCGGGTAAGGAAGATATTCTTAAATTTATAAACAAACAGAATAAGGTTTTGCCAGATTTAGTTCACACAAAATATGTAAACACCGCCCGCCCAATAAAAACCCGCACAAGGCAGTATATTAAAATTCAAGATGGGTGCGACTATTTTTGCACCTATTGTTTAATTCCTTATGTGCGTGGGCGAAGTAGAAGTAGGGATATGGCAGATATTATTGACGAAATTAAAAACACCAACGCAAACGAAATTGTTTTAACCGGCATAAACATGACCGATTACAAACAAAACAACAAACCCGCTTTAAAAGAACTGATTAAAGAGGTGGACAAATTAAACGTAAGGTTTAGAATTTCCTCTATAGAATGCATGGCGCTAGATGATGATATGCTTCAAATATTAAAAAATGCAAAAAATTTCTGCCCGCATTTCCATATAAGCCTACAATCCGCTTGTAACGAAACTTTAAAACGAATGAATAGGCATTACACCATAGAAAAATTTATGGAAATTGTAAAAAATATAAAAAATAATTTCCCAAATGCGTCAGTTTCCACCGATATAATTGTTGGCTTTGTTGGCGAAACCGAGCAAGAATTTAAAACAACTCTATCAAATTTAAAGAAAATTGAATTTAGTTTTATGCACATTTTCCCTTATAGCGAGCGCGCCGGCACATCAGCAAGCAAAATGGATGGCAAAATTGATAAATCCACTAAAAAAGCAAGGGAAGCCGAACTTATAAAATTAAACACTCAATTTAAAACTAAATTTTACAATAAAAACAAAAACACCACGCATAAAGTGCTTGTTGAACTTTATGAAAATGGCTATTCTTGCGGATATACAGAAAATTACATTTACACTTACATCAAAGGCAAAATTAAGTCTGGCGAAATTGTAGATGTTATGCTTAAAGAAACATATAAAGAAGGTATGCTTGGCGAAATATGTTAAAATGCTTTTACATAAATTGAATTTGTGATATAATAAATTAGAGGTGAAGTATGGAAAATTGTGTATTTTGTAAAATTATAAAAGGTGAACTGCCTAGCACAAAACTTTATGAGGATAAGGATTTTATTATAATTAAAGATATAAATCCGTCCGCAAAAGTGCATTTGTTGGCAATCCCTAAAAACCACGTTCCATATATAGATATGATGACAAGCGAGGGCACAACCTTACTTGGCAATATTTTGTTAAAAATATCCAAAATGCAAGAAGAACTTGGCATAACAGAAGGCTACCGCCTAGTAATAAATCAAGGTGAAAATGGCGGGCAAACTGTAAACCACATTCATATTCACATTTTGGGTGGCGAAAAACTTAAAGATATGTAAAAAACCACGTTACGTGGTTTTTTTATACATTAATTTGGTTTTCTTTGCTTAACAATGTTAAATCCGGCTTTAACATCGGCACATTGAACAATTTGCCAATTTGTAAAGCCATTTCTTGTTCTTCCGCCGTTTCAACTCCGCTTGCAATTATGCCAACAATGTATTTTGATGGAATGCCCGCAGGAATTGCTACCCAAGTTTGTTCTTTTTGTGCAACATATTTTGCATTTGAACTCCATTCTAACAAACTTTCTAAAAGTTGTTTTTCTTGTTCGGTATATTTATCTAATTCATTTTTTGCTTTGTTTCTGCAATATTGAAAAATATCTAACCGCATAAGTTGTTTCATATCTTTACAACCTGCGTCAACAATAAATGTTAATTGTTTGCCCTCGGCATTTTCTTTTGGTTGTAAACCCCTAGATTTTGTAAAACTACAACAAAACCTATCTTCACGCCTATGTTCTAGTTTGCCAAACCACTCACTTGCCAACAATCCTAATTTGTGCCTAGATATCATACTATCCATTTCTGTTGGGAAGGGCACCGTGTGCAAAAGCAATTTTCTAACTTCAAAATCCGCCATATCATCATCAAAATAAATAGGTTCGGGTTTTTCGCCTTTTTGTGCTGTTTTAAAAATTTCTTCAATTTTAGATAGTGTCTGCTTAAATTTCTCTTGTTTTTGCTTTATATACAATTTAACTTTGTTTTGTGTTTCACTATCTAAAAAACCAAACATTTTGCGTAGATATTCACTTCTAGTAGCATTTTCTGCTTCATCTGTTTTTTCCCACTTTAAAAACTCTGGGTTTTTAGAAATTATGGCAATATGATTATTTGCTTGCAAAGCTTCGGCAAGAATGTCGGCATCATCAAAAATGTTTTGAATTGTGCCTTGATATTCAAAGTGGGACAGATCTTCATCTTTATGTAAAAACTGATTTTGACCTAAATTGTTTCCTTTCCCTATAGTATAAGTCATTTCTTTCTCCATAATAAGTTTAACAAATGAACTAAAAAATGTCAACTTTTTTATAAATTTTTAAAAAGTGGTTGACAATGCCGATTTTTTTGTGTATAATAGTTTAGAATTTTAAATAAAAGTGGGTGAATAAGTTGACAACAGTTAAATGTGGCGAAAATGAGTCTATTGACAGCGCATTAAAACGTTTTAAACGCAAATGTCAAAAAGACGGCATAATTGGCGACCTTAAAAAGAAAACTGAATACGTTAAGCCAAGCGTTGCTAGGAAGGAAAAATCTAAAGTTGCACGCAAACGTGCAATGAAACGCAGTAAATATTAAACCACTAGTTCGCTAGTGTTTTTTATTTTTTAAAACTTAATTTGAAAGAGAGAAAATCAAATTAATTTATATTAATTTGGCAAAACATTTTCTTTTTTTTAATCGTTTTGGTATAATTAAATTATGGATTACAAAAGTCTACTTAACAGCGAACAATATGAGGCTGTAATATGCAGTGAAGGTCCTGTTTTGGTCAGTGCGGGGGCGGGCAGTGGCAAAACGCGTTTGCTTACCTACCGCATAGCGTATCTTATAACAGAATGCCATGTGCCAGCGCAAAAAATTCTTGCCATAACTTTCACAAATAAAGCCGCAGCAGAAATGAAAGAACGCATAATAAAAATTGCCACAGATGGCGACCTAGTTACCGTTTGCACCTTTCATAGTTTTTGCGCACGCATGTTAAGGACTTATGCAAGTTTTATCCCCGGTTATAAAGAAAATTTTACAATTTTTAGTGAAACTGACACGGCTAAAATATTTAAAGACTTGTTCAAACAGATGCAAATTGATGATGAAAACACCAAAAACAATTTTAAGCACAACATTTCAACCATAAAAAATGAAAATATGACTCTTGAACAGTTTACGCATATTTATAACTATGATAGGTCTATGGGCGAGTTTGAAAAATTTTATAAACTTTATCAGGCAGAACTGGTTAAGAATAACGCCATGGATTTTGATGATTTGCTTGTAAATTTTTACAATTTGATTGCAACAAATGAAGAAGTTTTAACCAGCATTCAAAATAAATACTCATATTTTAATGTGGACGAATTTCAAGATACAAACAGCCTGCAATACGACATTGTTAAATTGCTGGCAAGCAAAACTCGAAATATATTAATTGTTGGAGATGAAGACCAATCCATTTACGGCTGGCGAGGTGCTAATATTGATAACATTTTTCAATTTACGCGCGATTTTCGAGATGCAAAAGTTTTTAAGTTAGAGCAAAATTATAGAAGCACAAAAAAGATACTAGATAGGGCAAATCTTATAATAAAGCAAAACAAAAATAGGCTAGATAAAAAATTGTTTACAGAAAACGATGCCGGAGCGGACGTGTTTTATTACCCGGCACTTAATGAAACAGACGAGGCGGATTTTGTTGTAAGGAGCATTATTACCAAGCACAATCAAGGCGTGCCTTATCATGAAATGGCAATTCTGATGAGGGTAAATGCCCTGTCTAGGGCGTTTGAAGAAAAGCTTTTAACCTATAATATTCCGCATATAATGTACAACGGCTTTAAATTTTTTGAACGTGCAGAAATTAAAAATGTTTTAGCATATTTAACCGCTATTGTAAATCCAAGCGATGATGTTAGTTTTTTAAGAATAATAAACTTCCCTAAACGCGGAATTGGCGAAACAAGCATAGATAAGTTACGTGAAATTGCAATGTCTAGCAAACGCTCTGTTAAAGATGTTGTAATGAATTATGAATATGAAGTTTTGCCAAAGGCGTTGAAGGACAAAATTAAGCCGTTGAAAGAGGTTTTATCCGCACTTGAAGCCGAAATAAACAATTTTGGCATATATGAATTTTTTACATATATGCTGAAAGAAACCAATATATTAAATTCTTTTGATAAAGATAACGAACAAGATTACGAGCGAATTTTAAACATCAACTCACTTGTAAACTCTGTTAGGGAATTTGAAGAAAATAACCCCAATGCAACTATTATAGACTATTTGCAAAATGTAACGCTTTCTGCACAAATGGATATGGATGACGGAAAGGGCGTTGTAATTGCAACAGTGCATGGCGCAAAAGGGCTTGAATTTGACAATGTTTATGTGGTTGGCTGTGAAGAAAAGATTTTTCCAATTTCGCGTGAAGATAATGACGATTTGGAAGAAGAGCGTAGGCTAATGTATGTTGCAATAACGCGTGCAAAAAAGGAATTAGTATTAACTTCCAGTTCACAACGTTTTATGTACGGGAAACGGGAATATAGCGTAAAATCGCGGTTTTTATATGAACTAGATTTAGTTCATGAGCGGGAAAGGCAAATAAATTCTGGCTTTTCATCATATAATAATTACAATAAATTTCAAACAAAATCTGCTATGGATTATGGATATAGCGGATATAATAAAAATTACAATGGAGATAGTATGAACACAATTCAATCAAATAATAATCAATCTTTTAATTACACTTTTAGCAAAAACACTGTGGAAAAGAAAAGTGTAGATTTTTCCAAAATAAAATTAGGTGCAAAAGTAACTCACCCAAAATTTGGGGATGGCGTTATAAGTGAAATCAGCAATAACAGCAGTAATCACACTGTAAAAATTAAGTTTGATACTGTTGGCGAAAAGATGATTAGTCTTGATTACGCACCTATTGAATTTAAGGAGTAAAATGAGCAAAGAAGAACGCCTGAATTGGTTAACAGAAGAGGTTAATAAACACAATAAAAACTATTATGTTTACGATAACCCCACCATTTCAGACGCAGAGTATGATGCACTTTATTACGAATTGGTAGACCTAGAAAAAGAACTAGGCTATTCTTTGCCTTCAAGCCCAACAAATAGGGTTGGCGATGAGGTGCTGGAAGGCTTCAAAAAAAAGAAGCACGAAATTCCACTTTATAGCCTTAATAAAGTTAAAGATTTTAACGATTTGCAGAAATGGATGCAGGATATGCAAACTGCCACACAAAAAGTGGAAGATTTTTCTTTGGAATATAAATATGACGGGCTAAAAGTTGTTATTGAATATAACAACGGTAAATACATTTCTGCCACTACTCGCGGGAACGGCGCAATTGGCGAAGATGTAAGCGCACAAGTTAAAACAATAAAAAGCGTTCCTTTAACCATATCATTTAAAAATCGCCTTATTGTTCAGGGCGAGTGCATGATGACAAATAAATCGTTTATATTATACAACAAAACAGCAGAAATTCCGTTAAAAAACCCACGCAACGGCGTTGCTGGTGCTGTTAGAAATTTAGACCCTAAAGAAACCGAAAAGCGCAAGTTGGATTTTTTCTGTTACGATGTTTTATTAAGCGAAAATCAAAGATTTGTAAATCAAACGGAAATGCACAATTTTATTGTTAATCAAGGGTTTAAAACGGGAGATTTCTTTAAAATTGTTCACAACATTAACGAAGCAAAAGAGGAAATTGAACACATCGATAAATTGAAGGACAAGCTTGATGTGATGATAGACGGCATGGTTATTAAATTAAATAATTGTGCCGAACGCGATGAAATTGGCTATACAAACAAGTTCCCTAAATGGGCAATGGCGTTTAAATTTAAGCCAATAGAACTATCAACAAATCTTAACGATGTTATTTGGCAGGTGGGCAGAACAGGCAAAATTACTCCTATTGCGTTACTGGACCCGATTGAACTATCCGGTGCAACAGTTAGTAGGGCAACATTAAATAATACACAAGATATAGAACGCAAACAAATAAAAATCAATAGCCGTGTTTTTGTAAGGCGAAGCAACGAAGTTATTCCAGAAGTTATGGGCATAGCTGAACATACAGATAATGAAAGGCCAATAATTGCGCCCAATTTTTGCCCAAGTTGCGGAAGTGCTTTGAAGACGATTGGTGCAAATTTATTCTGTGTAAATCATAAGGGTTGTTACGAGCAAATTATAGATAGATTAACGCATTTTGTATCAAGAGATGCATTTAATATAGAAGGTTTAAGTGAAAAAACATTAATACAATTATTTAAAACTTTTAAAATCGCTTATCCGTATGAATTGTACACATTAAATGCGGAAATGCTGTCAAAATTAGAGGGCTTTAAAGATAAAAAAATAGCAAATATTTTAACAAGCATTGAAAAAAGCAAATCTATAGAATGGCAAAATTTTATATTCGCATTGGGCATATTAAACATTGGCAAAAAAACTGCATTTGTTTTAAGCAAAAAGTATAGCACCTTGGAAGAATTAAAATCTGCCGACTTAAATTCTTTATTAGCGATTGACGATATTGGAGAAATTGTTGCAAATAGCATAATTGAATATTTTAAAGACGAAGATAACTTAATTAATATTCAAAAATTGTTTGATTTAGGTGTAAAAATTGAAACAAACACCGCAATAGAAACCAACAAAAACTTCACAAATAAAACAATAGTTTTAACAGGAAGCCTAACTAATTTTACCCGCCCAGAATTAACCAAAATTTTACAAAATTTGGGTGCGAATGTTACATCTAGCGTTAGCAAAAATACAGACCTTGTTATTGTTGGTGCAGACGCCGGCAGTAAATTGGAAAAGGCAAAATCTTTAAACATTAAAACAATTAACGAAGATGAACTTTTAATTATGCTTAAAAACGAGTAATTTTCAAGCATAAATAGCCATAAATAAAGTCCGCCAAATGCGGATTTTTTTTATATTTTATAATATTAAAATTCAATTTGTCTTAAAATCTTTTGTGTTTTGCGTTAAAATTTGCTATAATTAAATCTAGTTTTAATCACTAGGGGATGAAATGGTTACTTTTAAAGAAATAGAAATGGCGGGGTTTAAATCCTTCGCTGACACCACCCACATTAATTTTGATGGTGGCATAACTGCAATTGTAGGGCCTAACGGATGCGGTAAATCTAATGTTAGTGATGCTATTCGTTGGGTGCTAGGTGAACAATCCAGCAAAGCACTGCGTGGCGATAGTATGCAGGACTTTATTTTTGCAGGTACTGAAAAACGTAAAAAATTAAGTTATTGTGAAGTGTCTTTGGTGTTCGATAACACTAACAAATGGTTTAATGTTGAATATAATGAAGTGGTTTTAACTCGTAAATTATAAAGAAGCGGAGAAAGTGAATATTATATCAATCGCAAACTTTGCAGATTAAAAGATATCCGCAACATATTGTATGATAGCGGAATAGGCAAGGACGGATATTCTATTATTGGTCAAGGTAGGGTTGAAGAGATAATTCAATCCAAGCCGGAAGATAGGCGCGCTATTTTTGAAGAAGCAGCGGGCATTGCCAAATATAAAGCCAGCAAAAAAGATACAGAACGTAGGCTTGAAAACGTGCGTGATAATTTAAGCCGAGCAAACGATATTCTAACCGAAGTTGAAAGAAGGCTTGGGCCGTTAAAGAAACAGAGTGAAGATGCTAAAAAATATTTAGATTATCGTGATAGCTTAAAACAGTTAGAAATTAACGCATATATTTATCAATATGACCATGCTTCGCAAACAAAAGAAGACATTAACAACAAACTTCAAGGTTTGCGAGATAATTTAAATGTTTTAACAAATTCTGTTGAAACAGAACAAGCAAAATATGATAAATCTCTAAACGAAATCAACCAATTAGATAAACGCGCTAACGATTTGCACGAACAAGTGCTTGCACATACAATAACCCTTGAGAAAAAGCAGGGAGATAGCAGATTATTAAACGAAAAAACTCGCTATCTAAAAGAAGAGTTGGATAGGTTAACTAATCAATTAAACGCCTTTACAATGGATTTAAATCAACGTACAGCCTTAGTCAACTCTGCTTTATCAATGCGTGAACAAGAAAAAGAAAACTTAACATCTTTACAAAAACAAAATCAGCAGTTAAGTGAAAAATATTTTGAGCTTATAGATAAAATAACCAAAAGCGAGGGCGAAAAAGAAGAAAATCAGCGTGCTATTATAGACAATTTGGCAAAATTAACCGATATAAAAGCAAATTTATCGGCTTATGTTGCCAAGCGCGATGCAATGGCAGAAAACATTAAGCAAGATGGCGAAAAGCTAAATCAATTAACGCAAGATGAAAATCGTTTACAAGCCGAAATTTCCACTTTAAATCAAGAAATTGATACTATTTCCAAAATCAAGCAAAGCAAAGAAGCAAACATAAAAAATGTTAGCGATAGCATAAAAGACTTAAACCTAAAACTGGAAAGCATTAATACAAATATCTACAATTTAAAATCTTCCATTGCAAGCGACACCAACCGCAGAAACATATTAGTTAACTTGCAAGCGGATTTTGAAGGGTATCAGTATGCCGTTAAACGCTTATTGCAGGAAAGTAAAAACAATTCCAAGTTAAGTTCGGCAATTAAGGGCGTTGTGGGCAACATCATATCGGTTGATGAAAAGTTTTCTCTTGCAATAGAAATTGCCTTGGGCGGAAGCATTCAAAACATTGTAACTAAAGACGAAAACGATGCAAAAACCTTAATAAATTATTTAAAGGAAACTCGCTTGGGCAGAGCAACATTCTTGCCTATAACAACTGTAAAACCGCGCAGTTTAACGCCGTTGGAAAAAACATATTTAAATTCTGTAGGGTGCTTTGGCATTGCAAGTTCACTTGTAAAGGCGGATAGTGTTTACAAGCCAGTTATTGAAAGTTTGCTTGGCTCAACCGTAATTGTAGATACGCTAGATAATGCAACAAATCTGGCAAAACGCGCCGGCTTTTCGTTTAGAATAGTAACGTTAGAAGGGGATGTTCTGTCGCCACAAGGCAGTATGTCTGGCGGTAGCAAAAAGAACACTAATGATAGTTCGCTTCTTAACAAAGATGCCGAAATTAAGGCGTTGGCTTTAAATATAGAAAACAATTCTAAAGAACTTGAAGCACTGTCTAGGCAATTTTCAACAACAACCACCGCATTGGAAAAGTTTAAAGAAGAGTTGGAAAAAGAGCAAACAACCATTCAAAATATCAATAGCGAATATTTCACAAAAAATTCAAAATTGGAAAATTTAAATCAAAACTTGGCTTCAGTAAAAGAAGATATTTTTGCCTTGAATAGTCAAATTTTAATTGCCAATAATTATGTTAAAGAATTAAATGAAAAAATCAATTCGATTGATAATGTTGAATTAGATTATAATGCCAGCCAAGCCAAAGCTGACGAGTTTAATAAAAACACCAAAAATGCTTATGAGGAATTAAAGCAAAAGCGCGATGAATATAACGAAAATATGACTGCCTTTAAAGTTAAAATTGCTTCAACGGAAGAGAAAATAAATTCGCTTAATAAGGAAATTGAAACTCAAACGGCAGAAATTGAAAATATTAATCACAATATAGATAACGTAAACAAAAATTTAACAAGCCAGCAAGCATTATATAACGAAGCAATTAATCTTAATAGATCTCAACAAGACGATAGCGAAATTGAAAACATTAAAAATGTGCTTAATGACTTAAACACAAAAATTTCTCAATTTGATGATTTTAAGCAGTCCTTAATGAAAGAATTGCGGGATATTGACGATAAGAAAACCGAACTAAACAACGAAATTGCACGCATAAACAACAAAATTTATCAACAAGAAAGCGGTTTACAAAAAGTGGATTTGGAATTGGAGAATATGCAAGAACGCATATTCGAAGAGTATGAAATGACTTATAATGACTGCCTTCCACATAAAACAATAGACGAAAACTTTAATATTAAGGAAACTTTAATTCAAATTAATAAATTAAAATCTCAAATGAATGCGCTTGGCCCAGTAAATATTCACGCTCTAGAAGAATACAAAACGGAAGGCGCAAGATATGAAGAAATGAATGCCCAAATTGAAGATTTAAAGAAAGCGGAAGATGATGCGGTTAAAATTATTGCAGATTTATCTAAAGAAATGCTTGAAAAATTTAACACCGAGTTTACTAAAATACAAGATAACTTTACAAAAGTGTTTAAAGAATTGTTTGGCGGTGGCAATGCAAGGCTAGAGCTTCTGCCAAGTGAAGACCCACTTACCGCAGGCGTTGAAATCATTGCTCAGCCACCGGGGAAAGTGCTTCAACAAATCACACTTTTAAGCGGTGGGGAAAAGACCATGACAGCCATAGCAATTTTATTTGCCATACTAAAATTAAAACCAATGCCTTTCTGTTTTTTGGATGAAATTGAAGCGGCGCTTGACGATGCAAATATTGAACGTTATGCAAAATACTTAAAACGCTTTAGTGATGAAACTCAGTTTATTGTTATCACTCACCGTAAACCAACAATGGAATTGGCAGATAGCCTTTATGGTGTAACTATGGAAGAAAAGGGCGTAAGTAAAATTGTTTCAGTAAAACTTGCTGATGCAGTGAAAGTTGCCGAAACTCAAGAAAAGAAAAATGAACAAGTTACAGCGTAGTTTAATAATATAATACACAATATATAGGAGCAATATGGGAATTTTTAAAAAGTTTTTTGAAAAGCTTAAATACACATTTAAACGTACAGAACTCAACGATGATTTTTATGACGAACTTGAAGCTCTGCTTGTTTCCAGCGATATGGGCGTTGAAACAGCAATGGATATTATGGACGAGTTGAGAGATACATGCAAAGAAAAATTAATTAAAGATGTTGAACGTGCGCAGGCCGAGTTAAAGCAAATTTTAATTAACAAACTAAATTCTGCTGATATCAATTTTGAATATCCGCTAATAATAACAGTTGTGGGCGTTAACGGCGTGGGCAAAACAACAAGCATTGCTAAAATGACAAAATTCTTTTTAAAAAATAAAAAGTCCGTTTTGCTCGCCGCGGGAGATACTTTCCGTGCCGCTGCAACCGAACAACTTAATAATTGGGCAGAACGTT